>JAAURV010000047.1 GCA_012032065.1 Hyphomicrobiales bacterium | reverse complement strand
TCGCCAAGCCATGCCGGTTGGCTGGCACGTGATCGTGAAACAGGCTCTCGGCGGTGTGCAAAATCTCGCTCTTGCCGATGCCGAGGCTCTGAAGCCTTCCGATCATGTATTCGAAGTTGCGATCTGAGGTTTATAGGCGCCGATATCCTGCGCGGTGTAGATCGCATCGAATGAAATGCCGAGCTTTTTGTTGCTGTGAGCGAAACTCGCGTTGTCGACATTGGAGAGGATGATCAGCCTGTAGTGTTGCTTGAGGTAGGCAAGGGCTTCCGCCGAATCCGGAAACGCCGGCCAGTCCTTCACCGCGTTTCCATATGCCTCGCTTTCCTGCCAGGACGCTGCAGCGCCCCATTCCTCGGCGAGCCGCTTGTGAACGATGGCGAGAAGTTCGCTGTACTTCATCGCGGGCGTTTGCAGTTGCTGCGTTGATTCATGGCGGGCATGGGCTTCGAGAATATCGTCGCGGGAAAGGCTGCGCTTCACGCGCCTTGTGAGCGGCTCAAGCGCTGCGATCATGCCGCTTTCCCAATCGATCAGTGTGCCGTAGCAGTCGAATGTCAGGGCTTTGAAGTCTTGCAGTTTCATTGGCGCTCCGTCCTCAGGACTTGTTCTTGCGCTCGCGCAGTTCCGCGAAGACTTCAGCATCGGTGGCATTTTCCATGCCGAGGTTCTTGCGGATCTCGGCGCTGTCGGGGCGCAGGAATGGATTGGTATCGAGTTCCTGGCCGATCGTCGTCGGGCAGGTCATCTCGCCCTTGGCGCGCTGATTGTGGATGACGATCGAACGCTGCTGCAGCTTTCTGTTTCCGGGCTCCACCGACAGCGCGAACTTGGCGTTCGCTTCCGTGTACTCATGGCCGCAGTACACAAAGGTGTGCGGCTTCAGCTTGCGGAACTGGTCCAGCGAGCCCCACATATCCGCCATTGTGCCTTCGAACACACGGCCACAACCCATGGCGAAGAGCGTGTCGCCTGCGAAAATCGAATGATCTTCGGGAATGTGGTAGGCAATGTGGCCCGCCGTGTGGCCGGGGCAATCGTAGACCTTAACGGTGCGATGGGCCCACTGGAATGTGTCGCCGCCTGCCACCTGCTGATCGATACCGGGAATCTTCGCGGCCTCGGCCTTGGGGCCATGATGCGGCAGCCGTAGAGTTCTTTCAGCGCAAGGTTTCCTTCGACGTGATCGCCGTGATGGTGGGTGGTGAAAATATGAGTGAGTTGCCAGCCCTTGCGCTTCAGCTCCTTCTCGATGGCCGCGGCATCGGGCGCGTCGATCGTGGCGGTGGCTCCGGTTCTGTGGTCGTGAACGATGACGCCGTAATTGTCCGAGCGGCAGATGAACTGATGCATGTCGAGGTGGGGCACGGGGATGCTGACCTTTCCGGAATTGAGGGGTGACCACTGCCGTTCGAGCGACTATCTTTCACGGCATGGATGTTGTCGAGCTTCGGGAATTCTACGCGAGCCGTATTGGCCGTGTCACGCGCCGGATGATCGCGGAACGGCTGCCGCCCATTGGCATCGGGCAGGGGGCGTGCGTGATGGGCCTCGGTTATGCCGTCCCCTATTTGTCTCCGCCAGGGGAGGCCTCGGTGCTGCGCCTTCATGCCGGCGCGGCAAGGCGTCACGCATTGGCCTGAGCAAGGTCCAGCCGCTTCCGCGCTAGTCGACGAGTTCGATCTGCCGCTGCTCGAAAGCATGGTGGATGTTGCGCTGGTCATTCACGCGCTGGAGGTGAGCGACAATCCGGCCGATATGCTGGCCGAAGTCTGGCGGGTGCTGGCGCCACAGGGAAGGCTTGTTCTCGTGGTGCCGAACCGGCGCGGGCTGTGGGCGAATTTCGAATCCTCGCCCTTTGGCTCCGGCCAGCCGTTTTCGCGCTCGCAGCTCTTGCGGCTTTTGAAAGACGCTAAATTCACCGCGGTGTCCTGGTCTCAGGCGCTTTACATGCCGCCGATCAATCGGAAGTTTGCCGTGTCGGCGGCGCCCGGGCTGGAGCGGATGGGCAAATGGATGATGCCACGATTCTCCGGCGTCATCATCGTCGAAGCGGTGAAACAGGTTTATGCGTTCTCCTCGGGAAAACGCGCCCGCCGCCTGGTTCCCCGGCTCAAACCGGCGCTGCTGCCGGCGCCCCAGCCTTCCTCGAAAGGCTGACCAAGGCATTTGCTTTTCCGGCTTAAATCCCTATGAAGGGCCGAAATTTCGGATAGTGAACGAGTTGCGGGATGACCGGATTTAGCGGACAGGACACGCCTCTGGCGGAAATCCGGCGCGAGATCGATGAAATCGACGACGGGCTGATCGAGCTTCTGGAGCGGCGTTTCGCAGCAACGGAGCAGGTGAGGATTGCGAAGTCGTCGGCGGCCACCGCCTTGCCGATCAGGCCCGCGCGCGAGGCGGAAATCTTGAGGCGGCTGGTGAAGCGGGCAGAGGGGCAACTCTCCTCCGATCTGGTGCTGCGCATCTGGCGGGCGATCTTGTCGGCGTCGACATTGGCGCAGGCGCCGCTTACCATCCATGTGAGCAGGCGCCTGAATTCTTCCGTGGGCTTGAGGTTGCGCATCCGCGATCACTTCGGGCCAGCGGCGGTCGAAGAATGCAAGGATGAGGGGCAGGCTCTGCTGCAAGTGAATGCGGCTCCGGGCGATCTTTGCATCGTCGAGCCAGACTCTCCCTGGGTGGAACCGTTTCTGGAGGGGCAAGGCGGGCGCGCGCAGGTAATCGGCGTGCTGCCGGTATTGCGCGACGAAGAATCGCCGAAGCTTCTGATTTTCGGCAATGCCCGGGCCGAAGCGACAGGCGACGATCAAACGCTCATCATCACCGATGGCCAATTGCCGCGCGACTTCGCGCCGAAGCCGGCCTGGCAGATCAAGTCTGGGAACCGGCGCGTGTCGTGTTTGCCCGGTTTCCTTTCGGAACACGAAAGCCCGCTGGTTGGCCTGGGGCGGTCCAATGCCTCGCTCGGCATCAAGGTTGTGGGGAATTTCCCGAGCCCCATAGGAGCGCGGTCATGAGCGCCGCGCGGCCGGCGCCGAAGCCGGGGATTCTCGACATCGCGGCGTATGTGCCGGGAAAAAGCGGGGCCAAGGGGGCCAAGGTATTCAAATTGTCGTCGAACGAGTCGCCGCTGGGCGCAAGTCCGAAGGCGGCGGACGCTTTTCGCGCGGCGGCGGATTCGCTTGCTCTCTATCCGGATGGTTCGGCCCAAACGCTTCGAACCGCCATCGCAAACCGGTACGGGCTCAATGCCGATCATATCGTGTGCGGCGCGGGTTCGGACGAGTTGCTGCAGCTTCTTGCCCACGCCTACTTGCAGCCGGGAGATGAGGCGATCCATTCGCAGTACGGATTTCTTGTGTATCCGATTGTCATCGCCAGCAACGGCGCGAAGGCGGTGGTGGCGGAGGAGCGTGTTTACACGTCCAGCGCCGATGCCATTCTTGCATCCATAAGCCCACGGACGAAAATGGTGTTTCTCGCCAATCCGAACAATCCGACGGGAACCTACATCTCCGCTTCGGAAGTGAGGCGTCTGCATGCGGGATTGCCTAGGGATGCGCTGCTGGTGCTCGACGCGGCATATGCCGAGTATGTACGGCGGAACGACTATGAGCCGGGCGTGGAGCTTGTTTCGACGTTTGACAATGTCGTGATGACGCGGACGTTCTCGAAGATTTACGGGCTCGCGGCATTGCGTCTCGGCTGGGCCTACTGCCCGGCGCATGTCGCCGATGTGCTGAACCGGGTGCGCGGCCCCTTCAACGTGAGTGCGCCCGCCATGGCCGCGGGCGCGGCCGCCATTGCCGATCTCGCCTTTGTCGATAAGTCGGTGGCGCATAACGAGACGTGGCTCGCGTGGCTGACCAAGGAAATATCGGCGCTTGGCCTGGAAGTGACGCCAAGTGCCGGCAATTTTCTGCTGATCCATTTCAGCAAAGACAGAGCGCCGGCGGCGGATGAGTTCCTGTCGTCGCGCGGATTGGTGCTGCGCCGCATGGAAGCCTACGGGCTTCCCGATTGCCTGAGACTCTCGGTAGGCACCGAGGAAGGAAACCGCGCAGTCGTCGCGGCGCTCAAGGATTTTCTTGCATGAGCGCCATGTTCGGCCGCGTGGCGCTGATCGGGCTCGGGCTTATCGGTTCATCGCTCAGCCATGTGATGCGGCGCGAAGGACTGTGTGGCCATATCGCGGGCTATGCGAAAAGCGGGGCGACGCGAAAGAGGGCCGTGGAACTCGAGCTGGTTCACAGCATGCACGAGAACGCAGCCGCTGCCGTGCGTGGCGCCGATCTCGTGATCCTGTGTGTGCCGGTCAGCGCCAATGCGGGGCGATTGCGGCGGAATTCGGACCAGCGCTGGAACCGGGTTCGATTCTCACCGATGTTGGTTCGGTAAAGGGATCGGTCGTGCGCGATGTTGGGCCGCATGTGCCCGACGGCGCTCATTTCGTTCCGGGCCATCCGATCGCTGGCACGGAACAATCGGGGCCGAGTCGGGTTTTGCCGAAATCTTCACAGGGCGCTGGTGCATCCTGACGCCGCTGCCGGAAAGCGATCCGAAGGCGGTCGCGAAATTGTCGGCATTCTGGCGCGAGTGCGGATCGAATGTCGAAACCATGACGCCGGAGCACCACGACATGGTTCTGGCGATCACAAGTCATCTGCCGCATCTCATCGCTTATAACACTGTGCTGACGGCAGCCGATCTCGAAACGGTGACCGACTCGGAAGTGATCAAGTACTCAGCCGGCGGCTTCCGTGATTTCACACGCATCGCGGCGTCCGATCCAACCATGTGGCGTGACGTGTTTCTCAACAACCGCGAGGCGGTGCTTGAGATGCTTGGGCGATTTTCGGAGGATTTGTCGGTGTTGCAGAAAGCGATCCGCTGGGGTGATGGCGAGACGCTGTTCAATCTCTTCACCCGCTCGCGCGGCATCAGGCGCGGTATCATCGCGGCGGGGCAGGACACGGCGGCGCCGGACTTCGGGCGCGATCATAAGAAGACCTGATCAGTAGACCGGTTCGAGAAGACCGACGGGGATTGCACCCCAATAGAGTGCGCCATCTTTCGCCGTGAAGGTCGCCTTGGCGGGTGCGGGCGTTTCAGGGCCTGCCAGCATGTTGCGGATCATGGCGCGATCGCTGTCTTTCATCGGGATGATGGACGCGAGGACAGCGAGCAGACGGTCGATGTCGTCGGTCTCGGCGGAAAAGCTGCCTGCGATCCGGCGATTGGCATCGAGGCCGAATGTGCCATTGCCGCTTGCATTCATGGTTCCGGATTTGAGGCGGAGTTGTTCGATTGTCACCTTGGCGCGGCCTTCTTGCAGGTCGGATGGCAGATGACCGAACGTTGCAAGATCGCCGGGTGTGCTTGCCAGGAATGCGATGTCCAAACTGTCGATTGGCGAATGACCTGCCAGGTTTACGGAAACCGACTGGGCTTCGGCGGCGAACTCGATTTTGCCTTCCTCGATGCGGCCATGGAGCAGGATGCGGGAAGCCTTGCCGAGCTCCCCAGCGCTTGCCGCCGGGATGTCGACTGAGAATCGTGGGTTGTTTCCCGCCAAGCTTTCGAGACTTGCGACGATCTGGCCCGGCACGTTTGCTGCGAAAGACGCGCCTGCTGCCGATGCGGAAGTTGGACCATCGAGAAAGATCAAGACGTGAGTTGGATTGTAGGCGAGGGTTACGGCGCGCAAACGCGTGCTTTCGGCGTGGCCGGATGGGGCATCGATTGAGAGTGAGTCGCAGCTCCATTCGAAACGGAATGGAAATCCGCCCCAGCTTTCGTCGCCGCAGGTAAATTTCACGCCTTGCGCGGAAAGGCGCGCGCGTTCCTGATCGAAAGTGCCGCGGGCAAAGCTGGAGGCGGCGAACCAGTAGATGGACCATAGGGCCGCGAGGAGCAGAACGGCGCCGAGCGGCAGAAAAATTTTCCAGGGTTTGCTCGGACTGCCGGTCATTGCCGATTGGGGATTCGCTTCGCTAAAGAATGCATGATGGCAAGTGTGCAACAGCGCTGGGTGTTTGGCTATGGGTCGCTCATGTGGCGGCCCGGGTTTGCTTATCAGGAGGCGGTTCCTGCCCTCATTCACGGGTTTCACCGCGCGCTTTGCGTCTATTCGTGGGTTCATCGGGGAACGCCGGAGCGGCCGGGACTCGTCCTGGGTCTCGACCGTGGCGGCGCTTGCCTCGGCATGGCGTTCAAGATCGATCCGGGGAAGTGGGACGAGACGCTTTCCTATCTTCGCGAGCGCGAGCAGGTGACCATGGTGTATCGCGAGATCGAAGCGAAGGTGCGGTTGCGGGGAAACGGGGAGGCGGTGCCTGCGGTCACCTATGCGGTGGACCGCGCGCACCGGCAATATGCGGGGAAGTTGCCGGTGGAAAGGTTGGCGGAGATCGTGATGGAATGCGAGGGCAAGTCAGGCCGCAACGACGACTATGTGCTCAACACGCTCGCGCATCTGCGCGAGATGCGCATTACCGATCCGGTTCTCGAAGCGGTCGGTTTGAAGCTTCGCGCTCAGGCGGCGAGCCTTCCGGCCTGAGCGGAGTCATCCTCGTACAGCCCGGCGGTCAGATCGTTGAGGATGCGGCAGGCGTCTGCATCGTTGCGGGCGATCAGATGGACGTGAACCTCGTCGGTTCCCGGCGGCAAGGAGGCCGTGCCGTCCACATCCCAGACGGGTTCGAAACGCCCGACGCCAAGCGCCATGCGCAGGCCCCGGAAATTCTTGACTGCCACATAGACCGCGCCGGGAAGGGGCGGGCAGCGGCCCGCCGGATAGACGGAATGGATGTATTTGCCGCCCGAAGCCCCGTGCCAATACCAGAAGCGGGTGGCCGAGGTTTCGGGTTTGAGGTGAGCCGGGGTGCCACGAATCATCATGGAACATATATAGAACACTAAGTTCAGTCTGTCAACTGCATTTCGAATATCCGCAGGACATGCAGGTGGAGCAGCCTTCCCGGAAGACCAGCGCGGGTTCGCCGCAACGGGGGCAGAATGCTCCGGGACGCTCTCCCGCCGTGAGCGCCAATTGAAGCTGTGGCTGCTCGGCGGGCTTGAGGAATCCGATTTCGATCAGATGGCGCTCGATCACGCCGCCGATGGCCGCGAGCAGGCTTGGCACATAGCGGCCTTCCATCCACTGCCCGCCACGCGGATCGAACACGGCCTTCAATTCCTCGACCACGAACGAGACATCGCCGCCGCGGCGGAACACTGCGGAGATCATGCGGGTCAGCGCAACCGTCCAGGCGAAGTGCTCCATGTTCTTCGAGTTGATAAAAATCTCGAAGGGCCGCCTGCGACCGCCTTCCACGATGTCGTTGAGCGTGATGTAGATGGCGTGGTCGCTGTCCGCCCATTTGAGCTTATAGGTAAAACCGGGCAGCATCTCGTGGCGTTCGAGCGGCTGCTTCATGTAGACGATCTCGCCCGCCTTCGACGTTTGCGTCTCGGTGGAGAGAACCGATCCCGTCACCTCGTTCGGCCTGAAGGTGGTGCAGCCCTTGAGGCCGAGGCTGTAGGCTTCGTCGTAGACGGCCTTGAACTCCTCGAAGGAGAAGTTCTCCGGCACGTTCACGGTCTTCGAGATCGAGCTGTCGACGTGGCGCTGCACGGCGGCCTGCATTACAAGGTGGTCCTTCGGCTTGAGGCCGGCGACGGTGACGAAGGCGGACGGCAGGGCTGCGTCCTCGCCCTTGAGCGAGCGCCAGAGCCGCGCGGCATAGTCCTCGACCCTCTCGGTCCTGCGCGTGCCGTCCGGCATCAGCACTTTCCGTTCGTAAGCGAGGCTGAAAATCGGCTCGATGCCGCTCGAGACGTTTCCGGCGATCAGCGAAATCGTGCCCGTCGGAGCGATGGATGTGAGAAGGCCATTGCGCAGGCCATTCTTCTTGATCTGTGTACGGACGGATTTCGGAAGTTCCTTGGCGTGGCCGCCGGCGAGATAGCGATCCGCATCGAACAATGGGAACGCACCCTTCTCCGCGGCAAGCGCCGCGCTCGCCGTGTAGGCCGCTTCGGAGATTACTTGCATCCACTGGCCCGCGGCCTCCGCCGCGTCCTTCGCGCCATAGATCAGGCCGCACATGGCCAGCGCATCGGCAAGTCCGGTCACGCCAAGGCCGATGCGCCGCTTGGCCTTGGCCTCGGACTCCTGCTGCTTCAGCGGATAGTTCGAAATGTCGATCACATTGTCCATGAACCGGATGGCCACGACGACGGCGCCGCGCAGCGCCGCTTCATCGATGGCCGCATCCGGTTCGAAGGCGTGGGTGACGAATCGCGTGAGATTGATCGAGCCGAGCAGGCAGGCGCCATAAGGCGGAAGCGGCTGCTCGCCACACGGGTTGGTACATCGAATTGCTCGCAAAAGGACAAATTGTTGGCGGCGTTGATGCGATCGATGAAGATGACGCCGGGTTCGGCGTAATCGTAGGTCGAGCGCATGATGCGATCCCAGAGCGCGCGGGCCCTCATTGTACGGAAGACTTCTCCGTTGAAAATGAGCGGCCAGTCGGCGTCGGCGCGCACCGCCTGCATGAAAGCGTCGGTCACCAGGACCGAGAGATTGAAATTGCGGAGCCTCCTTGCATCGCGCTTGGCGTCGATGAAGTGCTCGATGTCGGGATGGTCGCAGCGCATGGTGCCCATCATGGCGCCTCGCCTCGAGCCCGCCGACATGATGGTGCGGCACATCGAGTCCCACACATCCATGAAGCTCAAAGGCCCGGAGGCATCCGCACCCACGCCTTTCACCGCGGCGCCCTTTGGGCGAAGCGTCGAGAAATCGTGGCCGATGCCGCCGCCCTGCTGCATGGTGAGAGCGGCTTCTTTCAGGCCGTCGAATATCCCCACCATGGAATCGTCGATGGCGCCCATGACGAAGCAGTTGAAGAGCGTGACGCTGCGGCCCGTGCCTGCGCCTGAAAGAATGCGGCCGGCGGGCAGGAAGCGATAGCCGTCGAGGATATCGTAGAAGGCCTTTTTCCAGCGCTCGCGGTCCTTTTCCGGCTCTGCCAGAGCAACGGCCTTGGCCACGCGGCGCCAGCTGTCCTCGATCCGCTCCTCGCCGGGGAAGCCGTACTTCATAGCCCAGATATCGTGGGAGATGGGGTCCATGACGCTATGGTTGGTGTCGGCCATGCCGCAACATAACCGAAATCGGAGGCGGAGTCGACAAGTTGTTCTTATTTTGTCCCTGACACGACCAGAGCGCGGGTCGAGGTCTCGATTGCTTCTTCAAGGCGCTGCTGGAATTCCTTGCGCGGAAGGCCAGCCGGGATGGGCGGGAGGAATTCAACGACAATCGTACCAGGATAGCGAAGGAACTGGCGGCGCGGCCAATAGAGGCCGGAATTCAGGCCGAAGGGTACGCAAGGAACGTCGAGTGCGCCGTAGAGCGCGGCGGCACCCGGCTTGTAGTCCGGCGGATCGTGGGGCCGCGGCGCGTTCCCTCCGGCATGATGACGATCTGGCGGCCTTCGGCGATCTCGCGCTTGCCGCGCGCCACCATATTACGAAGGGCGCTGGATCCGGCAGTCCGCTCCACCGCGATCATGCGGAACTTGTAGATGAACCAGCCGAAGAACGGGATCCAGGTGAGTTCCTTCTTGAGCACCATGCAGGGGTCGTCGAACAGCGGCAGAATGGCGAAGGTCTCCCAGAAGGACTGGTGCTTGCCCGCAACCAGCGATGCGCCTTGCAGGATGTGCTCTCTTCCGCGCACTTCCATGCGGGTTCCGCAAATCATCCGCAAGAGCCAGATCGATGTTCGGGCCCATGTCTTCAGCGCCTCGATCGACCACTTGCGCGGCGTCACGAAAAAAAATGATCCCAGCACCAGAAACAGCGCGAGGTTCACGTAGAAGACGATGTTGAAGAGGGCCGACCGCAGCGCGATCACAATGCCGATCCGAGCATGCGCACCAGTGTGATGCGCGACGTCAGCAGACTGATGATTGTCGCGACCAACGGCACGGCGAGTAGCGCCACGTACCCGCGCAAAGCAGAGCCCGCGGGCGCGAAGAGCAGTCCCCGGCTTGCGTCTGCAACACCTCCGGTTCCAGGCGATCCCGTGAGGCTCAGGAAGAAGAAGGTAAGGACGCCGAGCGCCACGCCGATCAATCCGGCCCAAAGGCCTGTCTTCAAGAAGCGGCTGTCGATCTGCCGCGCGATGTAGCCGTCGCGCGCGCCGATCAGGTGCAGCACGTCCACGACTTCGCCGTTGGAGTGGAGAACGGTGCGGGTGGCGAAAATCACCATCGGCCACGGCGGAAACGCAGATGAGAATCAGGATGGCCCAGGAAAGCGTCGAGAGCGCGCGGGCCATGCGCGTGAGTTCGCCTTGCCAGCGGCGATGCGTATCGAGCCTCACGCCTGGCGCTGTTTGCTGGAGGGCGGATTCCAGTTCCTTGTAATCCGGCGGACTTCGTGGATCGACGGTGACGCGAATCAATCGCGGGATTGGAAGGTCGTCGAGGTTGCGGTTGCCGAGCCAGGGTTCGAGCAGCTTGGCGCCGGCATCGCGGTCGAGGGTCTCGGCGCCGACGATGCCGGGGAAGGTAGTGAGCAATTCCTCGGCATCGCGGAGTTGTGTGTCCATGTCGGAGCCTTGAACCTGCCGGACTTGAACGGTGACCTCGCGCAGAAGTCCCCCCGTCCAGCTATCGACGGCGCGGTTGATCACGATCAGCGAACCGATGGCGAGGCAGGCGAGATAACACATCACCGTCATGGTGACGGTGAGGCTGCGGAGAGGGGCTGCCTCGGGCGGAATGATGGCGCCGACGGGCGTATCGCTGGCGGCGCTCATGCGGCCCTGAGTTCTCCGCGCTCGAGATGCAGCACCGGCGCATTGGCCTGCGCCACAAGCGCGCGGTCATGGGTGGCGAGAAGAACGGTGGTGCCAAGCCGGTTCAGTTCGAGAAAGAGATGCAGCAGACGGCGGGCGAGGATCGGATCCACGTTGCCCGTGGGCTCGTCGGCGAGTAGCAGTTCCGGTTTGCCGATGACGGCGCGGGCTATGGCGGCGCGTTGCTTTTCGCCGCCTGAAAGTACTGCGGGGAAGGCATGGGCTTTTCCAGCAAGACCCACCCATTGCAGCAAATCCATTACATCCGAGCGGTAGCTTTCGACGCGTTTGCCGGCAACGCGAAGCGGCAGCGCCACGTTGTCGAAAGTGGAGAGATGATCGAGCAGGCGGAATTCCTGAAACACGACGCCGATGCGGCGGCGGAACTGTGGGAGGTCGCGGCGGGCAACGCCGGTCACGTCGCGGCCAAAGATGCCGATCAGCCCGCGGGTGGGTCTGAGCGCCAGAAACAGCATGCGAAGCAGGGAAGTTTTGCCGGCGCCGGAAGGACCGGTCAGAAAGCAAAATGCGCCGGGATCGAGCGAAAAACTCACGTCCCGCAAGATCTCCGGGCCGCCGTTATAGCGGAGCCCAATGTTCTCAAGGCGCACCAATGGAAACGCTCCCTCATTCTCCCTCCGCCCACAACAGCATAAGGGGTCTTAACGCCGCATTAACCGTAACCGCAGTTAAGCTTCTCCGCCGGGAGGCCCAAGCCGCGCTCCCGGCACCACAGCTTATGATTGTTCACTGCCCATCCTGTTCGACCCGGCACGACATTCCCGCCCACCGGCTATCCGCCTCGGGAGGCATGGTGCGTTGCTCTGGGTGCGGGCATAACTGGATCGAGGGGAAGGCCATCGAAGTGGTCGACCTGCCGGCCCGGCAGCCGCCCCGGGTCATCGAGCATGGTTTCGAACCCGATGGAGAGGTGCGGCGGCTTCTCGAAGCCTCACGCGAGGCGCGCGACCGGTTCCAGGCGCAACGCCGCCGCAGACTGTCGCGCATTCGCGGCTGGAGCATTTTTGCGGCATTGGTTGCAGCGCCCTTTGCCGCCGCCGCTGCCTTGCCAGAAATGGTCGTCGCTTACGCACCCGCCAGCCTGCGCGCCTATCAAGCGGTCGGCATGGACGTGAACATCTATGGCCTCGAAATCCGCCGGGTCGAGCAGCAGCACGCTATCGTGGACGGCATGCGCGTGCTGTCGGTCAAGGGCGAGATCGTCAATGTCACCAACGATCCGGTGAAGATGCCATGGCTGCGATTCGGCCTCGCCGACACGGCCGGGGCGGAAGTCTATTTCTGGACGCTGGATACGGGTGCCCGTCCTTTGCGGGCGGGCGAATCGACCACTTTCACGACACGGGTAGCGGCTCCGCCGGAAACCGCTCAAAAACTCCACATTCGCTTTGCCCGCGCGGCGGAAATCGGCTCAAATCCCGCTCCATGAGCGAACTCACGATCGACGGCCACCGCATTGCGGTGCTTTTCTCCGAAGCAGAAATCGCCCAGCGCATCGAAGCGCTGGCGAGCGAAATTGCGGCGCGGAAACCGAAGAACCTTCTGGTCATTCCCGTGTTGAAGGGAAGTTTCATCTTCGCGGCTGACCTGATCCGGGCCATGCACCGCGCTGGGCTATCGCCGGAAGTCGATTTCATGATCCTCGCGAGTTACCGGTCAGCCAAGCGGTCGTCAGGACAGGTGGACGTGCTGCGCGACATCGAGACGGACGTCAAAGGCCGCGACGTGATGCTGATCGACGACATTCTCGAATCGGGCCGCACCCTTGCATTCGCGAAAGACCTGATCATGGCGCGCGGCGCCGCCGGCTGCATGACGGCGGTGCTGCTCGAAAAGCCGGGACATCTCGCGGCGCAAATCGCCGCCGACTTCCGCGGCTTCGTGTGCCCGGACAAATTCGTCGTCGGCTACGGCATGGACATGGCGCACCAGTTCCGGGAGTTGCCGTTCGTGGGGCATGTGTTGCAGGGGTAAGGCAACTTAACTCGAAGACTGGCCGTCATTGACTTCAATGATCGATTCACCAGAGGCCAGTGCCTCGAGTAACTGCGGCAGCGCAGCCTCAAAAGTCTGAATGATCGCCGCGCGCGATGCGTTGCCCGTTCGCATCCAAATCAATCGACCCTGGCCTTGCGAGGAGGGAACGAGGGATACGAAGTCTTCGTCCTTGGAGACAAGAATTGCACCGATCCGCATCGCTTCCCGCCAAACAACCGAATCGGCAGCTCGTGCTAGGCCAATATCCGAGACATGTTGCGCATCATGACCAGCCAAAGATAGATATCTCGCAAGTGCGGGCGGCAGCTGTTCGTCAACAAGAAAGCGCAATTGTTATTCCGCAGCCGCCACTACGCGGTGGGACGATGCCTGAGCGGCGTAGTGCAGCGCCGCGGAGATGTCTTCGTCTTCCAGATAAGGAAAATCCTCGAGGATTGTCTGACGTGAGTTTCCCGTGGCCAGCAAATCAAGAATATCGCTCACACGTATGCGCAGGCCGCGGATGCATGGACGTCCGCCGCAAACTTCGGGGTTTGTCGTGATGCGTGAAAGGTCGGCACTCATTGCTGCAATCATCTCTTTCAGATTCTTGGATAGCATATCGGATCGCTACTACTGTGTCATCCCGGTCGATAACCCTAAGTGATGCAGAAGCATCAGTACAGACCGCGCAGCAGCCGATCCAAATAATCTCGATCGAGCTTCGGCAGCTCCGGCATGTTGGCGCGGGAGCGGAGCATTTCGAGAATCTCGCGGGCGCGGCGGAGCGCTTCCTCGCCCGGCACCATGTCGCGGTCGGGGCCGTGGTTCTCGCCGGAGTAGGGCAAGGGACGGCCAAGCGGATCCTGATCGCCGCGAGCTTCGCCATGCTGGCCGTCGGCACCCGCCTGGCCCATGCCCTGTTGCAGCATCTGCCGCGCCATTTCCTGTGCGCCTTCGCGGAGCTTGCTCAGCGCGTCGCCCTGCTGGCCAAGCGCCTGGGTGGGGAGCTGGCCGAGGGCGACGCCTATCACCCTGCGGCCAACGTCGAGAAGATGTCGCGCGGCGAGCCGCTGGATGACGCCGACAGGGAGCCGTGGCTGCGGGCGATCGCGGCCGACATCGCCTGCTGGACCCAGCGCGGCGAGAACGCCATCGTGACCTGCTCGGCGTTGAAGCGGTCCTATCGCGACATCCTGCGCACCGGCGGCCCGATCGTCTTCGTTCATCTCAAGGGCTCGCCCGATCTCTTGCGCGCGCGCATGGCGGGACGGCAGCACCATTTCATGCCCCTGTCGCTGCTCCCCTCACAGCTGGCGACACTGGAGCCGCCTGGCGCCGACGAGCCGGCGATCGAGATCGACATCGCGCAGACGCCGGAGACGATCGTCGAGCGGATTCTGGCAGCGATCGGGACAGGCTGAGCAAGTTCCGGGT
>JAAURV010000370.1 GCA_012032065.1 Hyphomicrobiales bacterium | reverse complement strand
ACATGGTGGATGCCGGCATCATCGACCCGGCGCGCGCTTGCCCCTTGGGGCATTCGCGCTTTCTAGAGTGGTTCATATCCTAAACGGACATGAACGGGTCGTGCGCACCGCTCTCCAGGACGCAGCCTCGGTTGCCTCGCTGCTCATCAACACCGAAGCCATGGTCGCCGAGAAACCCAAGGACAAGGCCCAGGCCATGCCCAGCGGCGGCGGCATGGGCGGGGGGATGGATTTCTATGTCCAACGCTCAGAGACGAAAATGCGGAACCCCGTTCGAGAGGCCGGGGTTTCCCGCCCCGGATACGTCACAATCGCGGCTCAGCCTGCTCGACAAGTCGGAGCGGGATGGGTCCCATGGTCAGCCGCCGGACATTTTCAACGGGTCTTGCCGCGGGCGCGGTAAGCAGTGCGTTGGCCCTGCCTGCCGCAGCGAAGGCCCCCTATCGCGGGCCCAATGTCATTCTCGTGCGTTTTGGCGGTGGCGTGCGCCGGGCGGAAACAATTAAGCGAAGCGGTACCCATGCGCCGTTCCTGCTGCATCGCTTCGCATCACGCGGCGTACTGATCCCCGATATGCGGATCGAGCAGCTTGAAGGTGCGGCCACCTCCCATGCCGAGGGAACGATCAACATTCTGACGGGCCGCTATCTGGCTTATGCGGACCGCGGCAGCAGTTTCCTCGAGGACCGTCTCGAGCCGACGCATCCGACTCTCTTCGAGTACGTCCGCGAGGCATTTGCGCTCGAGCCGCACGAAGCGCTGCTGATCAATGGCGAGGATCGTCCGCAGGAAGAGTATCTGGTGGCGGGCGCCACCGGGCACCGCTCGCTTACTTTGCGGGCCGAGATGCTGAGCCTGCACCGGTTCAAGCTTCACAAGTTCGCGCGCATTCTGGCCGAGCGCAAACTTGGCGAGGATGAGCTGCTGCGGGCGCGGCAAGACTATGACGACTTGCTGTCCCGCGCGCCGCCGGGAGAGAGACAGGAACCCAGCCCCGCTGTCGCGTCCTTCTGGGATCGTTGGCGCGAGGATTTCGGCGACTCAGGGCTCGTCAATCCGAGAGGCGATGCCTTGCTCACCGAGATCGCCATCCGCGCCATGCGCGAGCTTCGCCCGAGGCTGATGATGATCAATTATCAGGACACGGATTATGTGCATTGGGGAAACTCGTCGCACTACACCCGCGCCATCTCGATCATCGACAAGGGGCTTGAGCAAATCGTGGCCACCGCCGATGCGGACGATTTCTATCGCGGCAACACCGTCTTCGTGGTGGTGCCCGATTGCGGCCGCGACGCCAACAGCCTGATGGATATTCCCTTTCAGCATCACTTCAACACCCGTTCCGCGCACGAGATCTGGGCGCTGATCGCAGGCCCCGGCATCGTCAAGGCGCGCGTGCTGGACAGAACGGCGGATCAGAGCGCCATCGCCGCCACAATCGGCGCGGTCATGGGCTTCAAGGCGAAGCAGGCGGAAGGCACGGCGTTGGCCGAACTCCTCACATGACGGCGGCATCGACAACCGTTGCCGTCCCGTCCGCCGCGCCGGCACGGCGCGCGGGCGTGTTGCGCTGGCTGTGGGACTTCGCCATCGGCACGCTGCTCTCCACCAATCCGTTCACCGCCGTGATTGTGCTGGGCTGGCTGATGCGGCGCATGCGCTGGATCGCGGCACCCGGCGAGACGAGGCCAGGCTGGTTGATGTCCGCTGGCGAAACTCGTATGCGCAGGCTCTTAGGCGGGCTCGTGGCAAACACACGCGAAGGTGTGGGCGCGCTCTTTTCGCAGCTCGTCATCTCCTTGCCATTCACCGCGCTCATGGCGCTGGCCTGGTGGGCCGGATGGAACAACTCGTTCAGCAAGGGCTACGAACAAGCCGCCGCCGGGCCGCTTCTGAGCCTCGCGGCCATCGTGTTTTCCTTGCCCATCATCGCCTACATGCCGATGGCGCTGGCACATCAGGCGGCTGAGCAGAACTGGAAAGCATTCTTCGACTGGCGCACGGTGCGGCAGCTCATCGCGCGAACGCCATGGCGCTATCTCGCCGTCATGATCCTGCTGGCGGCAGTTTCGGCGCCCGTGATGTTCTTCCGCGTACTGCCTGTCTTCGCCGAGTCGATCTGGCCCGATCTGCCGAGTTACGATTTGGAGACGATGGACGCGATCAGACTCGAACTGAATCTCGCTTATGCCGCCACGGTGTTTGTGTCCGCGCTCATCATCCGCGGTCTGTCGGCCCGGTGTTATGCCGCGGCTCAAGCCAGCCTGAGTGACCCGCCGCCATGGCTGGCAACGCGAATGTTCGCCTGGACCTTGTTCATGGCGGCGTCGCTGGCCATCGTCTTTGAAACTTACGTGGCGCAGTTCTTCAACTACAACAGCTTGCGCTGGTTCCTGCACCCGCACCTGCTGCTGCCGGCGGCGTACTGAGTCACAAATTCGCGCCCAATTCCTTCGCCAACTTCCTCGGCGCGATCTTTTTCCAGATGCGGGTGAGGCGCGCGCGAAGCAGCAGCTCGTCGATGACTTCGAGGCGAGCGAGCACATAGGCGTAGTTCTTGTAATGATCGGTGATGAAGTAGAGCTTCGGATCGGCCTCCAGCAGCATCTCGCGCTCGTCGATCGAGTCGAGCAGCAGAACAATGCCGTGGTCTTCTCTGCGGAGCCGCGTAAAGAAGCGCTTGGCGATGAAGAAAGATGGCTGGCCATAACTCAGCTTCTCGTGCGCTTGCGGGTAGGAGAGGCAGATGCGCGTGAAGTCCTTGGGACTCAGCACAAGCTCAATCCACACCGATGCAATCGATCATCAACTCGCGCCAGGCTTCCTTCACAGCGTCGATCCGCGCGGCACTCGCGAGTTTTCCGTGTTCGACCGACACAAGCGTCTTGCCGGGAGCTTTTTTCTCGAAAGCCATGTTGGCGCGCGATCCGTCGGCGAAGGAGGCGCGCCAGTAGCGTCGCTTCGGCGTGATGCTTTCGGCCGGCGTGCCTTGCACCTCGGCGCCGGCCACTGCCTTCAACTTTGCCGAAGCTGCTGCCCAAGCCTTGTCGCAGCGCC
>JAAURV010000369.1 GCA_012032065.1 Hyphomicrobiales bacterium | reverse complement strand
CGACTTCGGCGGTGGCCCCGCCGCGGGCAAGTTCGTGCGCAAAACCTGGGAACGGGACGCGAGCGCTGGCGGCGGCGGCGGCGTGATGTCGATGATGCACGGCCGTGTGTTCGAGAAAGTGGGCGTGCACTGCTCGACCGTGCATGGCGAATTCTCGCCCGAGTTCCGCAAGCAGATTCCGGGCGCGGAAGAAGACCCGCGCTTCTGGGCCTCGGGCATTTCGCTCATCGCCCATCCCTGGAACCCGCAAGTTCCCACCGTTCATATGAACACGCGTTATGTCGTCACAACCAAGGACTGGTTCGGCGGCGGCGCCGATCTGACGCCGGTCCTTGATCGCCGCCGCGTTCAGGAGGACCCAGACTCGATCGACTTCCACGCCGCGATGCGAAGCGCCTGCGAGGGCCACGCCATCGCCGATTACTCGCGCTTTAAGGCCTGGTGCGACGAGTATTTCTTTCTCGCCCACCGAAAAGAGCCGCGCGGCATCGGCGGAATTTTTTCGACTATCAGAACTCCGGCGATTGGGCGGCGGACTTCGCATTCGTGAAATCCGTGGGCGAGTCGTTTCTCGGCATCTATCCTGATATTGTCCGCCGCAACGTGCACAAAGGTTTCACCGAAGCGGACCGCGAAGAGCAACTGGTGCGCCGCGGGCGTTATGTCGAGTTCAACCTGCTCTACGACCGCGGCACCCTCTTCGGCCTCAAGACCGGCGGCAACGTCGAGTCGATCCTCTCCTCCATGCCGCCCTCGGTTAAGTGGCCGTGACATCCTGACATTTTGAACCCCCAGGGCTGATCCAGCTTTTCATGTTGACTGTAGTTTAATCTCAAACTATATAGTTCGACGTTAAACCAAAGGAGATTGACATGAAAAGACGGACCCTTCTGACAGGTGCAGGCGCTCTCGCGGTTATCGCCGCAACAGGCACGGGTTTTGTGTTGACACGAGAACCCACACAGGCGCTGGCTGCATGGTCGGCGGCTGGCCAGAATCGGGACGACCGGCGGCTTCATGCCCTCTCATGGGCCATTCTCGCGCCCAATCCGCACAACCGGCAGCCGTGGATCGCAACACTCGAAGGAACCGATACGATCATTCTCACTTGCGATCCCGATCGGCGCCTGCCCCACACTGATCCATTCGACCGCCAGATCGTTATTGGCCTTGGCTGTTTTCTCGAGCTTCTCCGCATGGCGGCAGCGTCCAACGGCCACTTGGCCGAAGTCGTTCCGTTTCCGGCTGGCGAGCCATGGCCAAGGCTCGACACGCAGCCCGTAGCGGCTATCAAACTCGTGCGGAATGCCGAAGCAAAACCCGACCCCCTTTTCGCCGCAGCGCGCCAGCGCCGCTCGAACAAAGAACCGTTCGACTCTGCCCGCGCGGTCGCGCAGAGCGACCTGGACAAGATCGCCGAGACGACGCAGGCTGCGTTCACTCTTGGCAGCACCAGCGACACCAACAAAGTCTCAGCCCTTCGCGAGCTCACCTGGGATGCATTCGAGACCGAAATGCGCACCCCTCATACGCTTAAAGAGTCCGTCGATCTCATCCGTATCGGCAAGGCCGAAATCGAAGCCAATCCCGATGGCATCGATCTCGGCGGTCCCATGATGGAAATCCTGAGTGCGGCGGGGCTGATGTCGCGCGAAGCGGCACTTGACCCGCAAAGCCAGGCCTTTGGCGAGACGATGACCCACATGCAGGAAGTCATGCGAACCGGCATGGCCTATGCGTGGATCATCTCTGCTGCGAATACGCGCCGCGATCAGCTTGAAGCGGGGCGCGATTGGATTCGCTTCAACCTCGCGGCAACGCTGGCGGGTGTATCGGTACACCCGGTCAGTCAGGCGCTGCAGGAATATCCGGAGATGAAACCGCATTTCGAAAAGGTCCGCGAGATGCTGGGGGTTAAGTCCGGTGAAACACTTCAGATGTTGGCCCGCCTCGGCTATGGTGCGGACGTTCCTCCAGCACCCCGCTGGAAACTTGAATCCAAACTCCGGCAGGCATGACCCAACCGAACGATCCCCTCGCCTTCGTCTTTTTCAACGAAGTGGCCATCGTCGAGCAGCTCGCGCGAACGCGGTTCGAGCGGCTGCTTCCCGACAAACTGAAACTGCCGCATTTCGCCGTGCTCAACCATCTCGTGCGTCTGGGCGATGGCCGCACACCCTTGCAGATCGCCCGCGCCTTCGAAGTCACCAAGGCCGCGATGACCAACACGCTGGGACGGCTCGAAACACGCAAGTTCATACGGGTGGAGCCGGATCCGGAGGATGGCCGCAGCAAGCGCATATTCCTCACGGGACGTGGCAAGGCGCGCGGCAAAAGAGTGTCGCAATACTCGCCGCTGCGATGGAAGGATTCTCGACGGCCGTTGCAGACGATGTGTTGGCAGGTGCCTTGCCGGGCATCCGCGCCGCAAGGCGATGGCTGGATGAAAACCGCCTTTCTTGAAAAATGCAAAAGCCTCTATTAAGCCGCCACCATGGACCTCCGCAACGGCTTCGACATCAAGCGCTACATCCGCACCATCCCGGACTATCCCAAGCCCGGCATTCTGTTCCGCGACATCACCACGCTGCTCTCCGATCTGCACGGCTTCCGCGCTGCGGTCGATGAACTCGCCTGGCCGTTTCTGCGCGGCAACATCGACTACGTCGCGGGCATCGAGGCGCGTGGCTTTATTCTGGGCGGCGCCCGTGGCCCATAGTCTGGGCCGCGGCTTTATCCCCATCCGCAAGAAGGGCAAACTCCCCTCGCGCGTCATCGGCCAGGACTATCAACTCGAGTATGGCGTCGATACCATCGAAATCCACGCCGACGCCATCGGCCAAGGCAACCGTATCCTGCTGATCGACGATCTGATTGCAACAGGCGGAACCGCTGGCGCTGCCATCGATCTCATCCGCAAATCCGGCGGTGAAGTGGTGGCCGCTGCCTTCGTGATTGACCTCCCCGATATCGGCGGCGCCGGCAAGCTGAGATCAAAAGGCGTGAAGGTCCATACGCTGGTGGAGTTCGAGGGGCATTGACACCTATCGTCCGCCGCCG
>JAAURV010000046.1 GCA_012032065.1 Hyphomicrobiales bacterium | reverse complement strand
GGCCGCGCCGCGCGCTTGTTGTTGTGTCTGACCAGGTCTCATGCGAAATCCATTATCGAAGTTCAAAGTGCGCAAACGGCCAAAGCCGCCCCATTCCCGAAATAGGGTGTTAGCAAACTGGACGACTCATGCGGTGAGTCTTGCCAAATCCGAACCCTGTGGTTGCGGTCTCTGTTCTTCTGCCGCAGGCTTTTCCGATTGGAATTGC
The DNA here is from genome assembly GCA_012032065.1 of Hyphomicrobiales bacterium. Taxonomy (GTDB): domain Bacteria; phylum Pseudomonadota; class Alphaproteobacteria; order Rhizobiales; family Aestuariivirgaceae; genus Aestuariivirga. The sequence goes on along the minus strand of JAAURV010000046.1, from coordinate 14,282 downwards.
CGTCCCTCAACTGCGCTGGCGAATGGTGAAGAAGGGGGAAAATCCCCGCCTACTGGCACCCCGGCCCGGCGCTATCGCAAAGGGCAGAATGAATGACCGAGTTCCTCATAGCGGAATTGTTTAGTCCGTTCCAATGGTTTTTTTATGGGCGTCTGATGAACAGGAGCGCCCGTTCATGACCACCCAGATCGGCTTTCGACTGGCGGAATTCAAGCTCTTGGGCGGCGAAAATGGCTTTGATGGAGGGCTGCTGCCCGGCCCCGGATTCAACCAGGATAGCGCCTCTGGGGGCGAGATGGGCAGGCGCGCCAACGGCGATTCGCCGGTAGGCCTCAAGGCCGTCCGGGCCTCCGTCCAAAGCTTTGGCAGGGTCGTAGTCCTTCACGTCTGGAGCAAGGCCGGGGATATCCGCCAGCGGGATGTAGGGTGGATTGGAGACGATCAGATCGTAGTCACCAGTAACGCCGTCGAGCCAGTTCGCTTGCAGGGTTTCGAGGCGGTTTCCTACTCCAAGGCGGTCCGCATTTCCGCGTACGGAAGTCAAAGGGGCTCTGGAAATGTCGGTGGCGACAGCGGATGCGTTCGGCAACTCCGCCAGGAGTGTGACGGCAAGAATGCCGCTTCCGGTTCCGAGATCGAGAATGCGAGGTGCTGTGCGGCCTTTCAGATATTCGAGAGCGAGGTCGATCAACGTTTCGGTGTCGGGCCTCGGATCGAGCACGGCAGGTGAAATCGCGAAGACGCGGCCATAGAATTCCCGCTCGCCGATAATGCGCGAAACAGGTTCGTTGTTTTTGCGGCGCTGCACGAAGTTGCGAAACGCTTGCGCGGCATCTTCCGCAACCACATGACCGGGATCGGCCACGATCTCTTCGTGACTGATTTTTGCCGCGTGCTGCAGGAGCAGCCGGCTATCGAGCGCTGCGTCCTCAACATCCTTCAAGAGCCGCTTTGCTTCCGCCAGCAGGCCGCGGACAGTTTCAGGCATTGGACTCTTCGGTGGCGAGCAGTTCCGCCTGATGATGCGTCATCAACGCTTGCACCATTTCTTCGAGCGCAGGCCCTTCGATGATCTGATCGAGTTTGTAGAGCGTCAGGTTGATGCGGTGATCGGTGACGCGGCCTTGCGGAAAATTATAGGTGCGGATGCGCTCGGAGCGATCGCCCGATCCCACCTGCCCTTTGCGCGTGGCGGAACGCTCGGAGTCAATGCGGTTGCGTTCGATCTCGTAGAGCCTGGCGCGCAACAGCTTCATCGCCGCGTTCTTGTTTTTGAGTTGTGACTTCTCGGTCTGCTGCGCAACGGAAAGACCAGTCGGTATGTGAGTAATGCGCACCGCCGAGTCGGTGGTGTTGACCGACTGCCCGCCGGGACCGGACGAACGGTAGACGTCGATCCTGAGATCCTTGTCCTCGATCTTGATGTCGACTTCTCGGCCTCGGGCAGCACCGCGACGGTGGCGGCGGATGTATGGATGCGGCCTTGCGTCTCGGTGTCGGGCACGCGCTGCACCCGGTGCACGCCAGATTCGAATTTGAGCTTGGCATAGGCCCCCGCGCCATAGATATTGGCGATCACTTCCTTGTAGCCGCCATGCTCGCCTTCGCTCGCCGAGATGATCTCGACCCGCCAGTTCTGCGAGCCCGCGTAGCGCTGATACATGCGGAACAAATCGCCCGCGAAGATCGCCGCTTCATCGCCGCCGGTGCCGGCGCGCACTTCGAGAATGACGTTTCTTTCGTCGGCGCATCCTTCGGCAGGAGCAGGATGCGGAGAGCTTGCTCCATGGTTTCGATGCGGGTGTCGAGATCGTCGCGCTCGGCCTGCGCCATCTCCGCCATCTCGCCGCCAGCCGCGATCATCTCGTCGGCGTCGCGGCGTTCGCCATAGGCCTTGCGGAGCGCGAGTGCCGCCTTCGCCGTGGGCTCGATCTCGGCATATTCCTTCGACAGCTTCACGAACTGATCGCCCGAAGCGCCGCTCGAAAGGTCATGCTCGACAGCGGCAAAGCGCTGCACGATCCGGTCAAGTTTTTCCTGTGGAATCCTGGTCATGCGCGGCGCTTGTAGAGCAAGCGCCGCCTTGATGCCAAGGCGTCAGCCCTGCCCTTCCAGCGACTTGATGTCGAGCGGGCGGCCGACCAGGATTTCGCCCGGCGTTCCCAGGATGCCTTTTTCCTTGCCGTCGATCAGGTAGCTCAGGAGGCCGCCGTCGCGGGCGATCACCACGAGGCCGTCGCGGTCGGGGACGCGGTAAGTGTCGCCCATCATCAGCATCTGGGTCATCACCACATTGCCGGATGCATCTTCGATCCTGACCCACACCGGGGCCTTGGCCTTGAGCACGAGGCGCGTATCGCCATTCTTGATGCCGAAGGTGCGGCCTTCGGGTGTCTGGATCATGTCGTCAGCGGACTGGATGCTCGCCACATTCTGCGGCTCGTCCGCGGGTTTCTCGTCCGGCACCTGCTGAGAAATGAAATCGCCAAGGCCTTCGAGGTTGCTGCCTTCGGAAGAATTGCCCTGGGCGGCTTCGGTTTCGGCGAGAGCGGCCAACTGATCGTCGGCCATCGGTTCTTCCTTGACCGTTATATCGGCGGCCTGTTCGTTCGTGGACGAGGTTGCGATCTGATCGTCGCTCGCCACTTCGGCGGTGGCCTGCTGGGCAGGCTCCTGCTCGTTGACCGGGATTTCTTCGGCGGGCTTCTCGACGGCTGCGACATTCTGCTGCGGCGCGGTTTCGCTGCCGGGCATCATCAGCCACGAAGCGCCAGCGAACAACATGATGGCGCCGGCGACCGAAGCCACGATCCCGCCGGTTCCGCCAGGCATGGCGGGAATCCGGAGATTGATCTTCGGCAGTTTCGGCATCTTGCCGAATTTCAGAACCTTGGCGCTCGAAAGCGGTAGCGGATCGGCGGGATGCGCCTCTTCGGCCGCGACTTCCGGCAGCGGCAGGAAGGCATCGTAATGCGCGATCAGCGGTTGCGGATCGAATTCGAGGAACTGCGCATAGAGTGCGACCATTTCCAGCGCCTCGCGGCGCTCCGGCATGCGCGTCAAGTCGCCATACTCGATGGCCTCGATGTGATAGGGATGAACCCCGGTCGCTTCGCCCGCATCCTCGAGCGAAAGCCCGCGCCGTTCGCGCTCGCGCTGCAGATACCAGCCCGCTTCGCCCGCGGGATCGGCGTCGCCGTCGGGCTTGATGCGGAACATCGCGTGTTCCGTTGTTTCTTCCGGCGTTCCGGTCTCTTCCATCTCGCCAGTCTGTTCCACTTGCTCTTCGGCGGCGGCGGCGGTCTCGATATCCTGGGCGCTCATATCGTCACTCTCGAATGGCGGGCGCAATTAACCGCCCGTTAACGCTGTTCACGCCGAAACAATGAACGAGAATGGTGAATGGGTGGCTAACAGGGGAAGTTTTCTCCGGCGCCTCCGGCGATGGGTGAGACCGCCTACAGCGTAACGCCCTGCCGCTGGGCGAATTCGAGGAGATCGCCGCGGATCGAATGCGCCGGGCTTCTGAGCAAGGGCTCCATGAAGCTCCACAGCTTGGCGCGGTCGAGACTCATGATCATGGCTTTGACCGGGCCAATCGCCGACGGCACCATGGAGATCGAGGTGAGGCCGACGCCCACGAGTCCCATCGCCTCGAGCGGGCGTCCGCCAAGTTCGCCGCAGAGCGTCACCGGCTTCTTGTGCCGCTCCGCCGCCTCAACGATGGCGCGCATCACCAAGAGCGCCGAAGGGCTCAAGGGATCGTAACGTCCTGCAAGACGCGGGTTGCCGCGATCCGACGCAACAGGAACTGCACCAGATCGTTCGATCCGATCGAGGCGAAATCGACGATCGGCAGAATCTGATCGAGCTGCCAGAGGAGCGAGGGGATTTCGATCATCACGCCGAGCTTCACCCGCGATGGCAACTGATGCCCGCGCGCTGTGAGGTAGGTTTTCTCGGCTTCGACCGCCTCCGCCGCGCGCCGGTATTCGTCGACATCCGCGATCATCGGGAACATGATCTTCATCGGCAGTCCCGCTCCCGCCAGCAACAGGGCGCGGACCTGGAGCCGCAGCAATGCCGGGCGGTCGAGCGCCATGCGGATCGAGCGCCAGCCGAGCGCCGGGTTTTCTTCCTTCGGCTGCCGGAGATAGGGCAGCGTCTTGTCGGCGCGATGTCGAGGGTTCTGAAGACGACGGGCTTTCCCTTCGCCTGATCGATGATGGCGCCGTAATGCTTCACCTGACTGGTCAGACGCGGAAACCGCTGCGCCAGCATGAATTGCAATTCGGTGCGGTAAAGCCCAACGCCATCGGCGCCCGAGTCATGGAGATGCGGCATGTCGACAATCAGGCCGGCATTGATGTTGAGCTCGATCTTCACCCCGTCGCGCGTCAGCGCCGGCTTTTCGCGAAGCTCGGCATATTGCGCCTGCTTCCGCGCATAGAACCGGACTTTCTCGGCATAGGCGCGCTGCAGGTCGGGCGAGGGACGCACGAACAGTTCGCCGGTTGCGCCATCGACAATGATGGGGCTGCCGGTATCGACGAGATCGATGAGCCCCTCGGCCTGGCCGACGGCGGGAATGCCGAGCGCGCGGGCCACGATCGCCACATGGCTGGTCTTGCCGCCCTCCTCCAGAATCACGCCACGGATCTTGCTGCGGTCGTAGTCGAGAAGTTCGGCCGGCCCCATGTTGCGGGCGACGACGATCGAATTCGCCGGTAGATCGCTGCGCGATGCGGTGGCGACCGCGCCGGTCAGGATGCGGAGCAGCCGGTTCGACAGATCGTCGAGATCGTGCATGCGCTCGCGCAGGTAAGCATCGCCGGTGCGCATCATGCGGGCGCGATTGTCGGTCTGCACGCGCTCGACGGCGGCTTCGGCGGTAAGGCCCGTGTCGACGGCTTCATTGAGCCGGTTCACCCAGCCCTTGTCGCGCGCGAACATGCGGATGGTTTCGAGCACGTCGGAATAGTCGGTCGCATCCGCTTCGTCCGAGCCATCGAGCAATTCGTCGACATGCGTGCGCAATTTTTCGACGGCCTTTTGCAGGCGCTTGCGCTCTTCCGGAATGTTCTCGGCGATCATGTTCTCGATGGCGACGCGCGGCTCGTGCAAAACCGCAAGTCCGAGAGCGATGCCTTCCGCCAGCGCCTCGCCGCGCAGATGATGGCTGCGCACATGGGCGACGTCGGCTGCCACTTCGCGCGCCACTTCCCGGAGTTCGCCCGATGCGATCACCTCCGCCAGCACCATGGCGGTGGTTTGCAACGCCTCCTCTTCCTCGTCGGTGTAGTGGCGTTGGGTGCGGTTCTGCACCACCAGCACGCCCATCACCGAGCCGCCGCGCATGATCGGCACGCCGAGGAAGGCGTTGTAGATTTCCTCTCCGGTCTCGGGGAGATATTTGAACGCCGGATGATGCTGCGCGTCGGAGAGACTCAATCCGATCGCTTCCCGCGCGATCAAGCCCACAAGGCCTTCGCCGGTCTTCAGCCGCGACTTGTGCACGGCTTCGCGCTTCAAGCCTTCGGTGGCGTAGAGTTCGAGGAAGTCGCCCGGCCGCATCACATAGATTGAGCAGACTTCCGCCACCATGTTGGCGGCGATCAGGGTGACGATCTTGTCGAGCCGTTTCTGCGCCGTCTCCGGTTCCGCCATCACCTCGCGGAGCCGCTTGAGCAGGACGCGCGGGCCGAGGGCGGAGCCAGGCATCAGGCAGTGCCCTCGCGCACGCGCGTTGACGTCCATTTCGGACGTGCGGCTGGTTTATGGCGGATGGTTGTTGTCATGGCTGCTCTAGTGCTTTGCGTCCAGCCCATAAGCCTGATGCAGGGCGCGCACCGCGAGCTCGGTATAGGCTTCGTCGATCAGCACGCTCACCTTGATTTCGGATGTGGTGATGGCCTGGATGTTGATGCCCTTCTCGGCCAGCGACTTGAACATCCGCGCGGCAACGCCCGCATGACTGCGCATGCCGATTCCGACGACCGACACCTTGGCCACGTCGGCCGAATGCATGAGTTCCTGGAAGCCGATCTTGTCCTTGACGCCGTTCAGCACCTCGATGGCCTTTTGCAGATCCTTGCGCGCCACCGTGAACGTGATGTCGGCGGTCGAGCCGTCAGCGGAGACATTCTGCACGATCATGTCGACGCTGATGTCGGCTTCCGCGAGAGGGCCGAACAGCGAGGCGGACACGCCCGGCTGGTCCTTCACCTTTCGGATCGCCACTTTCGCCTCATCGCGCGAGTAGGCGATGCCGCTCACCACATGTTGCTCCACGATTCGCTCCTCATCGCATACGAGTGTCCCGGGGCCGGTGCCGTCGGGCTTGTTCTGGTTTGCCGCGTCCGGCGGCTCGAAGCTCGAACGCACCTGCAAGGGCACCTTATAGACCATCGCCAGTTCGACAGAACGGGTTTGCAGCACCTTGGCGCCAAGCGAAGCCTGCTCCAGCATTTCTTCGTAGGAGATGCGGTCAAGCTTGCGCGCGGCGCTGACGATGCGGGGGTCCGCCGTGTAGACGCCGTCCACATCGGTATAGATATCGCAGGCCGCATCGAGCGCCGCCGCCACCGCGACCGCCGAAGTATCCGATCCTCCCCGGCCCAGCGTGGTGATGCGCTTGTCGGGGCCGATGCCCTGGAAGCCGGCGATCACCGCGACCTGCCCCTGCTCCATGCGCTTTCTGATTTCGTCGCCGTCGATGGCGGCAATGCGCGCCGCGCCATGAACGCCGTCGGTTTTCAGCGGAATCTGCCAGCCATGCCAGGAGCGCGCCGGAATGCCCATGTCCTGCAGGACGATGGCGAGGAGACCGGAGGTGACCTGCTCGCCCGAGGCGACGATTGCATCGTATTCCCGCGCATCGTGGAAAGGCGCGGCTTCCCGGCACCAGCCGGCCAACCGGTCAGTCGTGCCAGCCATGGCCGATACCACCACGGCCACGTGATGGCCCGCCTTCACTTCCCGCTCCACATGGCGCGCGACATTGCGGATGCGCTCCACATCCGCGACCGACGTGCCCCCGAATTTCATCACCAAACGGCCCATCGGCCCCACACCCCTCAAGTGCCGAAAAGCCCCAGCCTTGGCCGCTGGTCCTCTCAGCCGGATCGCCCTTTAGCAAACCTCTGAAAACGTTGCGGCGTACTCATAGATGACGCCCTTCGCTTATGCAATAATCCGTCCAAAGGACACCAAATGACCGCTGCCGCGCTTTCGATTGACCCCGCCGAAGTCGAGAAATTCTCGAAAATGGCCGCCGAATGGTGGAACCCGAAGGGCAAATTCGGGGTGCTGCACAAATTCAATCCGGTGCGCCTCGCCTACATCAAGGAACAGGTGACCGCGCGGTTTGCGCGCGATCCCTTCGACCGGCAGCCATTCAAGGGCTTGCGATTTCTGGACATCGGCTGCGGCGGGGGACTGCTGACCGAACCGATGGCAAGGCTTGGAGCCGAGATCGTCGGCGTTGACCCTTCAGAGAAGAACATCAAGACCGCCAGCGTTCACCGCGACGAACAGGGTTTGGCGATCGACTACCGCGCCGGCACCGCCGAGGATCTGGCCTCCGCCGGCGAGCGCTTCGATGTGATCCTCAACATGGAAGTGATCGAGCATGTGGCCGATCCCGTCTCCTTCACCCGCACCTGCGCATTGATGCTGAACCCCAAGGGGCTGATGTTTGTTGCTACCCTCAACCGCACCCTCAAATCCTTCGCCCTCGGCATTATCGGCGCGGAATACGTGCTGGGCTGGCTCCCCAAAGGCACGCATCAGTGGGAAAAATTCATCACCCCGGAAGAACTGAAAGGCTGGCTCGCGGAAAACGACATCGAAGTCAAAGCCGAAACCGGCGTCAACTTCCATCCGCTTGCCGACCAATGGCGGGTCTCAAGGGATATGGGGGTCAACTACATGCTGGTGGGGCAGAAGGGGCAAGGTTCAATCCAATAACTCGGCAAGGTCACGGGCGCCATGTACAATACGGATGACCGAAACACCAGAATCCGTAGTTCTATAGATGATGAGATAGTTTCCTTCGATCAGAAGGCGGATGCCCTTTCCTAGCCTGGGCCGTGGTGCACCGCGATCCGGATAGCTGGCAAGCGAATCAATACGATTGTTCAGGGTATCGAGAAACCGGTCGGCATCCAGGGGATTGTAGTTTGCAATGGCGAACCAGATGTCGATTAAATCCAGCTCGGCCCTTTCCGTGAGCTTGACGCGAATGCTTGTGGTCATGCGCCAGATTTGACGCGTCCAAACCTGCGGCGAGCCTCCGCCTTGATCTCATCCATGGAGGTAAAACGACCGGGACCACTCTCCAGGCCTTCACGAATAGCGCGCCGCAACTCTGCGATCGCGCCTCCCTACGCGATTGTTTCTCTTTCCAATCACGTAGGGCTTCACGGATGACTTCGCTTGCCGACGCGTAGCTACCGCTATCGACAGCTCCCTTCACTTGCTCCACCATTTCGGTGGGGAGAGCCACGCTGATCTTCTGGATACTGGACATGGCCCTTGGTAGCAAAATTTGCTACCACTGCCAAATGGTGAATTCTGTATGCCCAGAAACATTTTGACAGGGAGCCCCGCCATCCGCCTCTACCGGCAGTCCGACGCGGCGGCTTTGTCGGAGCTTTATGTCCGTTCGATCGAAGGCCTCGCCCGCCCCTATTATTCGCCTGAACAAATCGGCGCCTGGGCAGGCGAAGTTGCCACACCTGAGGAGACCCACGCCAAATGCAGCGATGGCCGTCTCGTTCTTGTTGCCGCTGGCGAAAACGACGATCCGCTTGCCTATATCGATCTCGAAATGGATGGCCATATCGACATGCTGTTCTGCCTGCCTGAAGCGGCCGGCAAGGGGTTCGCTTCCGCGCTCTATCAAGAATTGGAATGCCGTGCGGCCGCGCTCGGAATGGCCCGGCTCTATGTCGAAGCGAGCGAAGGATCTCGGCCATTCTTCGCGCGCAAGGGCTTCACGCTGCTGAGCCGCCACGACTTCGAAGCTGGCGGCATCGCCATGCACAATTACAACATGGAGAAAATTCTGAGACCCCGGACCTGATCAGTTCCCGTCTTCCGGCAGCCGCGGCAGGGGATGCACTTCGATCCCTTCTTCGGCCAAGGCGAGCGCGTCGCCGGGCGTCGCCTCACCGTAGATGCCGCGCTCTTCGGTTTCCTTGTAATGGATCTTGCGGGCCTCGTCGGCGAATTTGTCGCCGACATATTCGGCGTTCTCTTCCACCGTCTTCCGCATTTCGCGCATCATCTGCATCATCATGCGGGCGCGAGGATCGATTGGCCCAGCAGCCATCTTCCGCGGCGCTTCCACCTTGCGGTTCGACTTCGATGGAATGCCGGGCGCCATCAACTGCTTTTCGATCTTCGCCGATCCGCACGCCGCGCACTCAACAAGTCCGCGTTTGGCCTGTTTGTCGTAAGCCGCGCTGTCGCTGAACCAACCATCGAAGGCGTGGCCCTTGTCGCAGATGAGGTCATATCGGATCATGCAATTCAGCTAACCATGAAAGACGCCGGTTTCAAGTCGAAGTTCCGAACGTGCACAAGAGCGGGTACGCGCGCCCGCGCCTGCGCGGATTGAGCGGGATCGATATCAGCATAGATGACTTGCGGTTCGGTTAAACCCTCCGCGATGATTTCGCCCCACGGATTAACCGCGAGCGAATGGCCGAATGTGGCGCGGCCCGAGTCATGCACGCCGCCTTGCGCCGCCGCGAGCACGAAGCTTCCGGTTTCAATGGCGCGCGCCCTGAGCAGCACATGCCAATGCGCTTCGCCGGTGGGCACCGTGAAAGCCGAGGGCACGGTGATGACCCCGGCTCCGGCTTTCGCCAGCGCATTGAAGAGCGGCGGAAAGCGGATATCGTAACAGATGGTGAGGCCGAGGATTGCAATCGGCAGCGAGATCGAGACGGCTTCGGCTCCGGGCGCATAGGTTGCCGATTCGCGGTGGCTTTCGCCCGATGGCAGATCGATGTCGAAGAGATGGATCTTGTCGTAGCGCGCCGCCACGCGCCCGTCAGGCGCGAACAACAGGCTGCGATTGGCAAGCCGTGTTGCATCCGCGCGCAGTGCAAACGATCCGGCGTGCAGCCAAAGACCCAGCTCCTTCGCCAACTCCGAGAAGGAGCGCACGGTTTCATCATCAGCTTCCGCTTTCGCGATGGCCTTGAGCCGTTCCTTGTCGGGCTCGAAAATGTTGGTGACTTCCGGCGTCTGCACATACGCGGCCCCACCCGCCTTCGCCTCGCGGATCATTGCGGCCGCGTCCGCCAGGTTCCGCGCCATGTCGCGGCCCGACCGCATTTGAACCAGTGCGGCGCGAAAATTCATGATGCCTGAAGCAGCGGGTCGAGCCCGCCTTCGCGGTCGAGCGAATGCAGATCGTCCGAGCCGCCCACATGCGTGTCGTCAATGAAGATCTGGGGCACCGTGCGCCGCCCGTTGGCGCGGAGCGCCATGCGCTGCCGCTCCGGCGGATTGTAACTGACATCGATCTCGTCGTAGTTGGCGCCCTTCTTTTTGAGCAGCGCCTTGGCGGCATGGCAGTAAGGGCAGAACTGGGTCGTGTAGATGGTGATTTTGGGCATCGCTTCGTCCTGCGCTCAAATATGTAGGCGATGCGGTTCCAAAACAAGTGCGAAGGTCAGGACCGACACATGTGAAGCACCCGCCGCTTTCAGCGCCTTGGCGCAGGCTTCCGCCGTGGCGCCCGTGGTGCGGACATCGTCGACCAGCGCCACTCGCTTGCCGGCGATTTCCGGCATTGCCGCTTCCGGAACGCGGAAAGCATTGCGCATGTTCTTGCGGCGGCCTTCGTGATCGAGACCCACCTGCTGACGGGTGCGCCTGGTTCTGGTGAGCAGTTCTGGCGAATAGGGACGCTGAGCCGAGGCCGCCAGCCGCTGCGCCAGCAGGGCCGCCTGATTGAACCGGCGCCGCCAGAGCCGCAACCGGTGCAAAGGCACTGGCACGATGACATCCGCTTCGCGAAGGAGATCGAGGCCAACCCTCGTTGTCATGCGTGCCATGAGTCTCCCGCCTCCGCCCGGTCGCGATATTTGAAAGCCTGCACGATCCGCCGCGCCACGCCGTCATAGGCGACCGCCGCCCGTGCCGCATCCCATGCCGGAGGTGCCGCCAGCGCTGACGGGCTGATGGCGCCCTCTCCTTGATCGTAGGGAAACGGCGTTCCCAGCACCGGGCAGCAGGGCGGTTCGATGAGGCGCAGCGCTTGCCAGCAGCTGGAACAGAGGCTGGCAGGTTCACCCACATCTGCATTGCATGCAACACAGCGCGGCGGTGCGATGGCATCGGCCAGCCTCCGCCAAAACCCCATGCCCGCTATCGTCCCGGCAAACCCCATGCGCCAAGCCTATGGCGAGCATGCGGGACAACGCAAGACGCGGGCCTTGGCTTGGCGCTCCGCTTTCGTCTAAGCACGGTGTCTAGTGGAGTGCCTCATGACCTTTACCAGCCGCGATCTGGCCATTCTGCAGGACATCGTTTCGGAAGCCGCTCAAATCGAAATCATGCCGCGCTTCCGGGCGCTGGGCGAGGGCACGGTGCGCGAGAAGACCTCGCATCTCGATCTCGTCACCGACGCCGACGAGAACGCCGAATGGCGCATCCGCGATGCCGTGGCGAAGGCGTTTCCGAAAGCGCTGTTCGTTGGCGAAGAGTCGGTTGAGCGCGACCGTTCTCTATTGGACAAAATCGCAGGCGCCGATCTCGCGGTGATCGTCGATCCGGTGGACGGCACCAGCAACTTCGCCTGGGGATTGCCGCTCTTCGGCGTCTTGGCGGCGGTCGTGTCGAAAGGCGAAACCATCGCCGGACTGATCTACGATCCGGTTGGAAGGGACTGGCTCGCGGCCATTCGCGGCGAAGGCGCATACGGCATATCGTCTGGCGGCGGCACCAGCGATCTGAAAGTCGCCAGGCCCGCGGCGCTCTCCGAACTCACGGGCGTCACCTCGTGGTACCTCATGCCCGAGCCGCGCCGCAGCAGTCTCGCCGCCAATCTGGCGAAGACCAAAGCCACCTTCGCCTATCGCTGTGCCGCTTATGAGTACCGGCTTGTTGCCGAGGGCCGCTGCCATTTCTCGCTACACTATCATTTGAAACCCTGGGACCACGCGGCGGGCGTTCTCATTCACAACGAAGCCGGTGGATACTCGGCGCTTCTCGACGGCACTCCCTACACGCCCATCCGCCATGACGGCGGCATCATGTCGGCGCCCGACCGCGACACCTGGAACGTGTTGCGCGACGCTCTCCTGACGTGACGCCGAAACTTTTCGACCGCGCGGTCTTTGCGGCGCGCCAGAAATCCGCGGCGGCGAAGGGCGAGAATGTTCTCTTGCAGATTGTGGCGGAAGAACTCACAGGCAGGCTCGCTCTGATCAAGCGCACGTTCGCAGCCCCTTGTGTGATCGGGCCTGATCCGGAGTATTTCATCCGTAGGCTGAATTTCGCAACGGCAACGGCAATTGAAGTTCAGGCGAATGACACCCTTCCCTTCGAGAGAACCCGTCACGACGCCATCTTCAGCCTGCTCGATCTTCACGCCGTCAACGATGTGCCGGGCTATCTTGCGCAAATCGCGCGCGCGCTCAAACCCGATGGCCTGTTCATCGCCTGCCTGTTTGCCGGCGAAACGCTCACCGAACTGCGGCAGTCCTGGTATGCGGCGGAAACGGCAGCGCTCGGCGGCGTCACGCCCCGTGTGGCGCCGATGATCGATGTGCGCGAACTAGGCGGCTTGCTTCAGCGCGCAGGCCTGGCCCTTCCCGTCGCCGACATCGACCGCCACGTAGTGCGTCATGCCGATCCGCTCTCGCTGATGCGTGAGGTCAAATCTCTCGGACTGTCGAATTGCCTGAGCGAAAGATCGCGAAAGCCCGTCACCCGAGGACTGCTGCTCAACGCCGCTCAACACTTTGCCGAAAGATTCAGCGACGGCGATCGCCGCACGCGCGCAATCATCGAGCTCGCCTGGGCCACCGCCTGGTCCCCGCACAAAAGCCAGCAGAAGCCGCTGAAGCCGGGTTCGGCGAGGATGAGACTCTCCGATATTCTTAAACCGTGATAGACTGTTCAATAGTCTAGGCGGGGGATGGCTCCATGTTCGATCGCTATGAGTTCTTCAGGAACCTGTATTTTCATGAGCTTGAACGCCGGCAATCCTTGCTCGGTCTTGTCGCTCCACCTGTGACCCTAACAGGACTCGTGGCTGGAACGTTGGGCTATGTCGCAACCCATTTCAAGTTCGGAGGCACCCCCTACAGACTTTCATGGCTTCTCGAGTCGCTGTTCTGGGGAGCAACTCTGGCCGCCGCAACGTTGCTGGCCTATGTTGGGTGGCATATCGCCCGAATTCTTGCCGGGCCTGGCTATAAACATTTGCCGGAGCCGCCGGTTCTCCTGGACCACCTTCGCAAACTCGAAAGATGGCACCGTACCGCGGGTTCGCGAGAACCAGCAAATGCGGCAGACCGCGATTTCGCCGATGGCCTCATTGGCGAACTCGCGAAGAGCTCAGGCGAAAACTGGCACCACAATCGCGTGCAGTCGATGCGTTTGTGGCGCGCCAACTCCGCAGTTGCGGGAGCCGCCGTTGCACTTGTTGTAGCCATGATCTGCTATTATGCTGACTTCCTGCTAGATTCCTCAACGTCTTCATAGAAGCACGGATGGAGTGATGCGCATGGCGGCTAAACCAAAACCCAAGCCCGGCGATCTACCAAAAATCCCCGACCCTGGTCCCAAACCAAGTTTTCCGGAAGCGCCACTGTCCGCTGGTGGAAAGACTTGGACGAAGAGGAGCAGCACGGCGACTGAAGCCGGCCACTCCTCAGTTCGCTCAATCTGAGAACCGGCGCTGTGAAGAACCGCATAGTCCGAAGTCAAAGCAGATCGATCAGGTGCGGAATGAGCGGCAGATCTGCGGGCGGCATCGCAAGCTTGCGTATGTCGCGCGGCTTGACCCACTTGAGCGCTTGGCCTTCCATGGCTTGCACCTGCCCTTTCCAGCGGCGGCAGACATAAAGCGGCATCAGCAGGTGAAAGTCGTCATAGGCGTGACTCGCAAACGTCAGCGGCGCGAGGCAGGCTTCGGTGACATCGATCGAGAGTTCTTCATTGAGTTCGCGGATAAGCGCCGTTTCGGGCCGCTCGCCGTGTTCCACCTTGCCGCCGGGAAATTCCCAAAGTCCGGCGAGCGTCTTGCCTTCCGGCCG
>JAAURV010000045.1 GCA_012032065.1 Hyphomicrobiales bacterium | reverse complement strand
TCAGCGCGACGGGTCTTGTCGCACAAGCTCAGCCGCGCACCCTCGAGACCGTAAAGGCGCGCGGGGTCTTGAGCTGCGGCGTCAACACGGGGCTCGCCGGCTTCAGCGCGCCCGACGACAAAGGCAATTGGACCGGCATCGACGCCGACTTCTGCCGGGCCGTGACTGCCGCGATCTTCAGCGACGCGAGCAGGGTGCGCTTTGTCCCATTGAACGCCAAGGAGCGCTTCACGGCGCTGCAGTCGGGCGAGATCGACATCCTCTCGCGCAACACCACCTGGACCATGAGCCGCGACACCTCGCTCGGCCTCAAGTTCGCGGGCGTCATGTACTATGACGGCCAGGGCTTTCTGCTCAACAAGACCAAGTATCCGGATGTGACTTCGGCCCTGCAGCTCGGTGGCGCCGCGGTGTGCACGCAGACCGGAACGACAACGGAACTCAACGTCGCGGACTACTTCAAGGCCAACAAGCTGGAATACAAAGTCGTGGCCTTCGAGAAGAACGAGGAAGTTCTGAAGGCCTACGAGGAAGGCCGCTGCGACGTGTTCACCACCGATCAGTCGGGCCTCTACTCCGACAAGCTGAAATTCGCCAAGCCGGACGATCATATGGTGCTGCCGGAGATCATCTCGAAGGAGCCATTGGGTCCCGTGGTGCGCCAGGGCGACGATGCCTGGTTCAACGTGGTCAAATGGACCTACTACGCGCTGGTTAACGCTGAGGAACTCGGCCTCACCTCGGCAAACGTGACCGAGATGATGGCCTCGTCCAATCCGGAGGTCCAGCGCCTGCTCGGCGTGAAGAACGCCGACGGTTCCGCCGCGGGCTTCGGCACCGGGCTTGGCCTCACCGAGGAATGGGCGGCGCAGGTCATCAAGGGCGTCGGAAACTACGGCGAGATATTCGACCGCAACGTCGGACCCAACACCGGCCTGAAGATCGCCCGCGGCAAGAACGCGCTGTGGAGAGACGGCGGCCTGCAATACGCCCCGCCGATCCGCTAGACACTTGAGGAAGCCCGGCTTGCGAAGGCTGGGCTTCCGAACTTCAGGGACGCGACATGTCCACCGCCAACAGCACCGTGGCTTCGGCCGGACCTCCGGAGAGAAGCCTGCTGCATGATCCGAAGGTCCGCGGATACGCCATTCAGGCCATTCTGCTCATCTTGATCGTCTGGCTCGGCTACGAGATCGTCCAGAACACGGGCGAGAATCTCAAGCGTCTGAACAAGGCCTTCGGTTGGGATTGGCTCGGCAACTCCGCCGGGTTCGACATGAGCCAGTCGCTCATTCCCTATTCGTCCTACCGCTCGGTTCTCGTCGCCGGATTCCTCAACACGCTTCTGGTTGCGGTGCTCGGCATCGTCTTCGCGACCATCCTGGGCTTCTTGATCGGCGTCATGCGCATCTCGAAGAACTGGCTGCTCTCCACCTTCGCCACCGTCTACGTGGAGACGGTCCGCAATATCCCGCTGCTCTTGCAGCTCATCATCTGGTACGCGCTGGTGTTGAAGCCACTGCCGGATCCGCGCGCCGCGCTATCGCTGTTCGGGGTCGTTCAGTTCAGCAACAAGGGCATCTACTTCCCGCTCCCGGTGTTCGGCGGCGGCGCCTGGCTGGCGCTCGCGCTTTTCATCGCGGCGATCATAGGAGCCTATGTGGTGCGCCGCTGGGCCAAGGCGCGCCAAGAGAAAACGGGCGAGCAGTTTCCGCATTTTCTGACTGGCATCGCGATGATCGTGCTGGCGCCGCTTGTGGGCCTTGTGCTCGCGGGCTGGCCGTTGTCGTTCGAATACCCGGTGCTCGGCACCGGCTTGATCAAGAATTTTTCGGGCGGTTTGCCGCTCTATCCCGAATTCGTGGCGCTGCTCTTGGGTCTCTCCATCTACACGAGTTCCTTCATCGCGGAGATCGTGCGCAGCGGCATTCAGGCGGTGAGCCACGGCCAGTCGGAAGCGTCGCATGCGCTGGGCCTGCGCAACTCGCCGACGCTGCGGCTCGTCGTCATTCCCCAGGCCATGCGGGTCGTCATTCCGCCGCTCGCCAACCAGTTTCTGAACCTCACCAAGAATTCCTCGCTCGCGGTCGCCATCGGCTATCCCGATCTTGTCGCCATGGGCGGCACGGTGAACAACCAGTCCGGCCGTATCATCGAGGTGATGCTGATCTGGATGGTCGTCTACCTGACGCTCAGCCTGCTCACCGCCGGGTTCATGAACTGGTTCAATTCCCGCATGCGGCTGGTGGAGCGCTAGGCCCGTGACCGACATGCTCGCCTATGTCCGCACCGAAGACGCGCCGAGGCTGCCGCCACCCGGCCGTGTCTCGGGGCCAGTGGCTTGGGCCAAGGAAAACCTTTTCCCGACCCCCTTCAGCGGCCTGGCCACCGTCGTGCTGGGCGCTCTCTTCCTCTACATCCTGTGGACCTTGTTCCGCTGGGCGGTGATCGATGCGGCGTGGACGGGTGCCGACCGGGAGGTGTGCTCCGTCGAAGGCGCGGGCGCCTGTTGGCCATTCATCAAAGCGAAGTTCGGCCAATGGGTCTACGGACTCTATCCCATCGCCGAGCGCTGGCGCGTCGATATCTGCCTGGTGGTGGGTCTCTTGACGCTGGTTCCGCTGCTGATGCCTTCCGTACCCTACAAGCTCTGGAACATCCTGTTCTTCCTGGCCGTCTACCCGGTCATGACTTTCATCCTGCTGAGCGGCGGCGTGTTCGGGTTGCTGCCGGTCGACACACCCTCCTGGGGCGGGCTTACGCTGACGCTGGTGATCGCCGTCACCGGCATCGTGGCGTCGTTTCCACTCGGCATTGTCTTGGCGCTCGGCCGCCAGTCGGCGATGCCGGTGGTAAGCCTGCTCTCGACGGTGTTCATCGAAGTGGTGCGCGGCGTACCGCTGATTACAGTTCTGTTCATCGCCACAGCGATGTTTCCGCTGTTCCTGCCCCCCGGCTGGAAGTTCGACGAGCTGTTGATGGCGCTCGTCGGCGTGGCGCTTTTCTCCGCCGCCTACATGGCCGAGGTGGTGCGCGGCGGGCTGCAGGCGATCCCGAAAGGGCAGCACGAGGCGGCGAAGGCGTTGGGCCTCAGCTACTGGAAGATGATGGCGCTGATCGTGCTGCCGCAGGCGCTGAAGATCGTCATTCCCGGAATCGTCAACAGCTTCATCAGCCTGTTCAAGGACACGACGCTGGTCACCACCATCGGCCTTTTCGACTTGCTCGGCATCGTGCAGCTCGGATTCCAGGACCCGAAATGGGCGTCCCCGCAGACGCCGAACACCAGCTACTTCACGCTCGCCATCCTCTACTGGGTCTTCTGCTTCGGCATGTCGCGCTATTCGATTTACACCGAACGCCGTCTCCACACCGGCCACAAACGATGAGGCTTGATCATGGCTAACGCTGCCGCGGCACAACCGGAACTCTCGAACGAGGTCGCCGTTCAGATCGCGGGCATGAACAAGTGGTATGGCGAATTCCATGTTCTTCGCGACATCAACCTCACGGTCTACAAGGGCGAGCGCATCGTCATCTGCGGGCCTTCGGGCTCGGGCAAGTCGACGCTGATCCGCTGCATCAACCGGCTCGAGGAGCATCAGAAAGGCGACATCATCGTCGATGGAATTCCGCTCACCAACGATCTCAAGAAAATTGACGAGGTTAGGCGCGAGGTCGGCATGGTGTTCCAGCACTTCAACCTTTTCCCGCATCTGACCGTGCTGGAGAACTGCACGCTGGCACTCATCTGGGTGCGCAAGACGCCGAAACGCGAGGCGGAAGAAATCGCGATGAAATACTTGAAGCGCGTGAAAATTCCCGAGCAGGCGATGAAATATCCAGGCCAGCTCTCGGGCGGCCAGCAACAGCGCGTGGCGATCGCGCGCGCACTCTGCATGAACCCGCGCATCATGCTGTTCGACGAGCCGACCTCGGCGCTGGACCCCGAGATGATCAAGGAAGTGCTTGAGGTCATGGTGGACCTGGCTCAGTCGGGGATGACCATGCTGTGTGTCACGCACGAGATGGGCTTCGCGCGGCAGGTGGCGAACCGCGTGATCTTCATGGACCAGGGCCAGATCGTGGAGCAGAACGCGCCGAAGGAGTTCTTCTCCAATCCCAAGAGCGAGCGCACCAAGCTGTTCCTCAGCCAAATCCTGCACTAGAGCAACCGGCGGTCATTCGACCGCCGGTAAGTTGCTCTAGCAATTTGAATCTGGCGCATAACTGAACGCTCAAGTGATTCCACTTGAGCGCGTTATGCGCTAGCGTTTCGCCCGCCTGCTGCGCTAGGTTTTGTCCCGCAACCGGGAACCAGAATCATGCTGCGCTTGTTTTCGCTCTTTCTCTCCGCCGTGTTCATGCTGGCGCCGCGCATGCGGCGACGCTTGACGATGTGAAGGCGAGGGGGAAGCTGCTTTGCGGCGTCAATCCGGGACTGCTTGGCTTCGCTGCGAAAAGCGCTGACGGCAACTGGGCCGGTTTCGATGTGGATTTCTGCCGTGCTGTCGCGGCGGCGGCACTAGGGGACTCTGGAAAGGTGGAATTCGTTCCGGTCAACGCGCAGGAGCGTTTCGACAAGTTGAAATCCGGGGCCATCGATCTTCTGGCCAGAAACACCACCTGGACTATGGAGCGCGAAACCAAGCTCGGACTTCGCTTTGCCGGCGTTTCCTATCACGACGGGCAGGGCTTCATCGTCAAGAAGCTGCTGGGCGTGAACTCGGCGCTCAATCTCACAGGCGCCGCCATCTGCTTTCTTTCCGGCACCACCACGCAAGCGAATGTCGAAGATTTCTTCCGCGAGAAGCAGATGACTTTCGCGCCGGTCATGTTCGACAAGATCGGCGACTTGGTGAAGGCTTTCGACGAAGGACGATGCGACACCTACACCGCCGATCTGTCGCAGCTCTATGCAGTGCGGTTGCAACTCGCCAATCCGGACGATAGCAGCGTGCTGCCGGATGCAGTTTCGAAGGAACCTCTCGGCCCCGCCGTGCGCCAGGGCGACGAACAATGGTTCAACATCGTGCGCTGGACCTTGTTTGCCCTCGTTAATGGCGAAGAACTCGATGTTCGCGCGTCCGAGGCTGATCGGCTCAAGGCGGAGAGCACGTCTCCCGCGATCCGCCGCCTACTTGGGGTAGAAGGCACCTTCGGTGCCGACATGGGCCTCGATCCCGATTGGGCCGTCCGCGCCATCAAGGCGGCGGGCCATTACGGCGAAATCTTCGAGCGTAATCTGGGACAGGGCTCCGTCCTCAAAATCGAGCGCGGCATGAACGCGCTGTGGAACGGCGGCGGGCTGCTTTACGCGCCGCCGGTGCGCTGAGGCCCCTACACCTCGACAAGATGGTTTCTGAACCAACCGGCAAGTGCGTCCTCGCTCAGGCTGCCTTCGGCCAATGCAAGAAAGGTTTTGAGGCGATCTTCCTTACTTGCGTTAATCTGGTAACCGTTAGTCAGCAAAAAGGTTCGCGAAGCAACGAGTGCTGTGCGTTTGTTCCCGTCCACGAACGGGTGATTGCGGGCTATGCCGTACGCATAGGCCGCGGCGAGTTCGGCTATGTCGGGCGAGCCATAGCCAGCCTTGTTGAGTGGACGTTGAAGCGCCGATTCCAACAACCCGATATCCCGCACACCTTCGCCGCCGCCGTGCTCGGCAAGTTGGCGCGCATGCATGGCGAGTACGGCTTCCTTGGGAAGCCATTTGATCTCTGTCATTGATGGCTTTCCCTACTTTGCGAGCGCCCTTAGGACGTCGCGATCTTCGCGCATGACGATTTCCGCCGCTTCCATAATCTCGGCGAATTCGGCGCTGTAGGGTGTGAGCAGCACGCCGTCCGGTGTCTCGGTCAGGCAAAGGGTATCGCCCTTGCCGACGCGTAGCTTCGCCAGCACTTCCTTCGGAAGCGCAATTCCCGCCGAGTTTCCGACGGTCGTAACCTTGGCGGTCGCTATCGTGACATGCTTGTTCATGGCGTTTATATAACAGGTGTTATAACGTAAATCAACGCGTCTCCACCGGCGTATCCGTCCTGGCGCCCCATTCGGACCAGGAGCCGTCATAGAGGGCGTGGTCGCGGGCGCCGAGTTCGGCGAGGGCGAGGGAGATGATTGCGGCGGTCACGCCTGATCCGCAGGAGGTGATGACAGGTCGCGACGGATCGATGCCCGCCCTGGCGAACCCCGCTTTCAAATCTGCGGGCGATTTCAGCGTTCCATCGGTTTCGAGCAGGCTCGCGTAGTGAACATTGCGCGCACTCGGAATGTGTCCGGAGCGGACACCGGCGCGGGGTTCGGGCTCCGCTCCCGTGAACCGTCCGGCTGAGCGCGCATCGGCGATCTGTGCCGTTCCATGCCTCACGGCGTCGAGCACATCGCCTGTGTCGCGCACCATCATGGAATTGTAGCGCGCGGTGAAATGGCGGTCCTGCGGTTTGAGGGCGGGGCCTTCCTCCAAGGGGCGGCCTTCGGCTTTCCATTTCGGCAGGCCGCCATCGAGCACCGCCACATCCCCATGGCCGAAGACGCGGAACATCCACCAGGCGCGGGCCGCCGAGAACAGGCCCGCCGCGTCATAGGCGATCACCTTCTTGCCGTCGCCGATGCCGAGCTTCCGCACCTTCGATGAGAATTTTTCCGGGCTGGGCAGCATATGCGGGTAGGGGCTTGCCGTATCCGAGATATCGTCGAGATCGAAGAACTGTGCGCCCGGAATGCGGGCTTCGAGAAATTCCTGCTTGGCATAACGGCCGGCAACAGGGAGATGCCACGAGGCGTCGATGACCGCAATGTCCGGCGCGCGGAGGCGTTCCGCCAACCACTCTGTCGAAACCAAATAACTCATGTGAAGGACACCCTGATGCGGCGGTTGATCTTGCCCTTGTTCTCGATCTTCGAAACGGCGATCGGCCCGATCTCGCCCGTCGCCCGCACATGCGTGCCGCCACAAGGCTGCAGGTCCACTTTGCCGTCCTCGCCGATCATCACAAGCCGCACGCGGCCCGTTCCCATCGGCGGCTTGACCGACATGGTGCGGATCAGGTGCTGGTTCGATTGCATTTCTTCGTCCGTGATCCAGCGGAATGCAACGGCGTGATTGCCGTCGATCAGCGCATTGATCTTCTCGGTCAGTTCTTCCTTCTTCGGAATTTGCCCTTCAGGAATATCGAAGTCGATGCGTCCGCCATCATCGGAAATGGCACCCCCGGTCACGGCAAACGGCACACTCGCGCAGAGCAGATGCATCAGCGTGTGCGCGCGCATGTTGCGATAACGATTGGCCCAGTCGAGTTCGAGGTGAACCGTTTCGCCGGGCTTCGGCAAGTTGCCCGGTGCGGCGGGAACATGCACCACCGCTTTCGCCTCATCATAAACGGTGGTGGCAATCACGGCCTCGCCGCCATTCCATTTCAAAATCCCCTTGTCTCCGGGCTGTCCACCAGCCGTGGAATAGAACACTGTCTGATCCGTCAGTATCCCGCCGCGCTCGTTGATGCCAGTGACGATGGCCTCGCAGGATTTCAGAAAAGCATCATCGCGGAAGAGGAGGGTGGTCATCTTGGGAGACTAGCGGATTCGCCAAGCGGGCGGCAAACGTCGCTTGCCATGTTGCCGGGGGTACCAAATTTTGGTAGTGTGGCGGTTATGAACAAGCACGTGAAAATGAAGAACACGTCGGTGAGCCTGGGGCCACACTTCGCAGACTTCGTCGGCGATGCCGTCAGGAGTGGGCGCTACGGTACGGCCAGCGATGTGATCCGCGCCGGATTGCGGCTGCTCGAGGAAGAAGAGGCAAAGCTCAAGGCACTTCGCGAGGCGATCGATGAGGGTGAAGCTAGCGGTTACCCGAAACCGTTCGATTTCAAAGCATTTCTAGCCGAAAGGGGCAGGAAATTCGCTGCAAGGAAATGAACTCCTTCCGCCTTTCGCGGCGTGCCCGTTCGGATCTGGAAAGCATTTGGGACTACACGGCGGAAGGCTGGGGCGTCGAACAGGCGGATAGCTACGTCCAGCAAATATGGGAGGTCATCGGCAAGTTGGCAGGGAAACCATCACTGGGACGAGACGCATCCGCGGTTCGGCCCGGATTGCTGAAATACCCCGCACAATCGCACATGATCCAATTCAGGGCCGCGCCGGGCGTCATTTCGGTCGTCAGAGTCCTTCACCAAAAGATGGACTTGGGCCGGCATCTTTAGGCCGGAACCGCCTCAAACACCTCCGGCACATCCGCCTTCTTCTCCAGCCACTCTGGCACCGGCAAATTCTTCTCGCGAAGGAACGCGGGATTGAAGAGCTTCGAGGCGTAGCGGGTGCCGTAGTCGCAGAGCACCGTTACGATGGTATGGCCCGGCCCCATGAGCTTTGCCATGCGTATGGCCCCCGCCACGTTCACGCCCGTCGAGGCTCCCATGCACAGGCCTTCGTGGCGCAACAAGTCAAACGCGATCGGGATTGACTCGGAGTCAGGGATCATGAAGGCCTCGTCCACTTCCGCACCTTCGAGGTTGGCGGTGATGCGGCCTTGGCCGATGCCTTCGGTGATGGAGGAGCCTTCGGCCTTGAGAACGCCGGTCTTGTAGTAGCTGTAGAGTGCGGCGCCCGGCGGATCGGCGAGGGCGATCCTGATTTTTTCGTTCTTCGCTTTCAAGCCCATCGAAACGCCGGCCAGCGTTCCGCCGGAGCCGACCGCGCTCACGAAGGCATCGACCTTGCCGCCGGTCTGGTGCCAGATTTCGGGAGCGGTGGTTTCGATATGCGCCAGCCGGTTCGCCACATTGTCGAACTGGTTGGCCCAGACCGCGCCCATCGCAATAGCCAGGCGGCCCGAATATTTCACGTAGTTGTTCGCGTTCTTGTAGGGAACGGCCGGCACCTCGACCAGTTCCGCGCCAAGCTGGCGGAGCGCGTCCTTCTTCTCCTGCGATTGCGTCACCGGAATCACGATCACGGCGCGGAAGCCCAAAGCATTGGCCACCACGGCAAGCCCGATACCGGTGTTGCCGGCGGTTCCTTCCACAATCGTCCCGCCCGGCTTCAACGTGCCCTTGGCAATCGCATCGCGGATGATGAACAGGGCCGCGCGGTCCTTCACCGATTGGCCCGGGTTCATGAATTCGGCTTTGCCCAGAATGGTGCAGCCGGTTTCTTCCGAAGCCTGGCGCAGTTTGATGAGGGGCGTGTTGCCGATCGCGGCAATGACGTCGTGCTTGATGTCCATCGGGCCAAATTGCCCGACTGCCGAAGCAAGGTCAAATTTGACCTGGAGTGATTCCGGTTGCCGTTGAATCATATCCACCCATTGCTTGGGGATTGTCGCAACAGGGCCACGCCGCCTCAAGCCCAAGCCCCTTCGGGTTCGCGCCCAGGAGGGCGCGAAAGCTTGACCCGGCGCGGCCCTGTTGCATGTCCGCTGGTGACGCAATGAATGGATCGGCATGGCGCTTTCGCCAAATGACGCCATTGATAGCCTCGCCTTCCGGTGCGATCATGAGACAAGCAATCGGTGAAGCAAGCCTTCGCCCGCTCTATGCGACGGAAGCGCGCCGGGATTGGCCGGGAAAGAGAGGTTTCGAGATGGCCCTGATCCTTCACATGCATCCGCTCGCGTCGTTCTGCCACAAGGTGCTGATCGCGCTTTACGAGAACGAAACGCCGTTCGAGGCGAAGATCGTCGACTTCGGGGCGCCCGAGGACAGGGATAGCCTCACGGCGATGTGGCCCGCCGGCAAAATTCCGGTGCTTCAGGATAAGGCGCGAAACCGGGCGATCCCCGAGACCACGATCATCATCGAGTATTTGGAGCAGCATTATCCGGGAAAGCGGCCCTTGCTGCCGAAGGATGAAACCGAGCGCCTCAATGTCCGGCTCTGGGACCGGTTTTACGATCAGTATGTGCATCAGCCGATGCAAAGGATCGTCGCTGACCGGATCAGGCCGCAAGACGTGAGGGATCCCTATGGCGTGGCCGAGGCGCGGGAGACGCTCAAAACCGCTTATGGAATGATCGACAAGCAAGCTGCGTCAAACCGCTGGGCTGCGGGAGACGCCTTCACCATGGCCGATTGCGCCGCATGCCCGGCACTGTTCTATGCGGGCATCATCGAACCCTTCGGCGATGCGCATCCGGTAACCGCCGCCTATTTCGAGCGGCTCTATGAACGGAATTCCGTGCGGCGCGTGCTTGAGGAGGCAAAACCGTATTTCGGTATGTTTCCTTACCGCGAGTTGATGCCGCAGCGGTTCGCCTGAAGACACACGAGAATTGGCTCCCCGACCTGGACTCGAACCAGGGACAATTCGATTAACAGTCGAATGCTCTACCAACTGAGCTATCGGGGAATCCGCCGCGCGTATACCAGAGCCGCTCCGCCGCAGCAAAGTGTTTTCGAGGGCACCAGGGCGGGGTTACAAGATGGAAGAGACGCCCCATATTGCTAACGTCCGCTCAAGGGAGAATCATGGCCCAGATCAACTTCGTTGGATACCGCATCCGCTTGCCGCGCAGCACGATTTTGCGGGTCATTCTGGGCGTTGCCTTGATCATTGGCGGGATCTTGGGCTTCCTGCCGGTTCTCGGCTTCTGGATGGTTCCGCTCGGCGTCGTGGTGCTTTCGATCGATTTTCCTGTGGTCAGAAGGTTTCGCCGCAACACAACCGTGAAACTTGGTTACTGGCTTCATAAGCGATGGCCGAACCTCGCGAAACGCTTCGGCTACGGCGCGCCGCGCAATGGCAAGATTCAGTAATGACTCGGGAATTTGGAGGCCTCGCCCGGAATCGAACCGGGGTGCAAGGATTTGCAGTCCTCTGCGTAACCACTCCGCCACGAGGCCTCGGAGGGCGGGCTTATAGTCGAGTGACCGGAATGACACAACCCGTGCAATTGCCCGAGTTGGACTTGCCTGGCAAATTTGGTTATCTAGTTTAGCAGGATGCACGAGGGGCTGCTCACCGCATGACCGAACTCGAAATGGCGCGATTCAACATGGTCGAATCGCAGGTAAGGCCGAATGGCGTCACCGGCGAGCGCCTGCTTGCCGCCATGATGGGTGTTGCGCGCGAGGATTTCCTGCCCGAGAGCTGCCGTCTCGTG
Source organism: Hyphomicrobiales bacterium (assembly GCA_012032065.1). Taxonomy (GTDB): domain Bacteria; phylum Pseudomonadota; class Alphaproteobacteria; order Rhizobiales; family Aestuariivirgaceae; genus Aestuariivirga. The sequence goes on along the minus strand of JAAURV010000045.1, from coordinate 3,416 downwards.
GCTTATGCGGAAACCGATGTTCCCTATGGCGTTGGCGGCCGCTCTCTGCCGGAGCCATTGTCATTTGCGCGGCTTGTCCAGATGGCGGAAGTCAGTCCCTCCGACAGAGTGCTGCTGGTTGGCGATGGGACCGGATACGGCGCCGCCGTGGTGTCGTGGATCGCGGCCAAGGTTGTCTCGCTCGAATGCGAACCGGCGCTGGCTGCACTTGCAAAACCAATCTTGCCGGCACGCCGAACGCCACGGCTTTCGAAGGGGCTCTCGAAGAAGGTTGCCTGAACTTGCAGCCTTTCGACGTCATTATCGTGTTGGGCCGGACAGAAGCCATCCCGGAGAAACTTTTCTCCCAATTGGCGGAAGGCGGACGGCTCGTTGCGGCGGTTGGCCGTGCGGCGGTTGTTCCGGCTAGGGTTTGGAAGATGACAAAGGGCAGCCGTTCGGCGCGGCAGGGCTTCGATGTGGCGTTGCCGGCGCTTCCAGGCTTTGTGGCCCGGGAAGCGGAATTCGTGTTCTAAGAAGTCTTGATCGCGGGATTGAACCCGCGGCGAGGTCGAGCATGGGAATTGGCGGGCTGAAATTACCTGACGGTCCGGGCACAGGAGCGCGGACGTTAGTAGGAGTGGAGTGTGGGTGATGATTTGTTTCGGGTCAGGCCTAAGAGCGACGCTGTTGGCTTGCGTGGTGTTTGTTCCGATTCTTGGAGCCGGAGCAGCATCGGCGGAGTCATTGTTCGAGGCTCTGGCCAAGGCCTATGAAGGCAATCCAACGCTCCGCGCGGAACGCGCCCGTCAACGCGCGACCGATGAGCAGGTGCCGCAGGCTCTCTCCGGCTGGCGGCCCACGGTCGAGGCCGAAGGGGCGCAGAGCATCACCGAAGCCGAGACCAACGACATCGGCATATCGTCCGATGCAACGAGTCTCTCGATCACGCTTTCGCAGCCGCTTTTCCGCGGCTTCAGAACGGTGAACGGCACGAAACAGGCCGAAGCCAATGTCGAGGCAGGCCGGCAGAATCTCTTGTCCGTCGAGCAGAACGTGCTGTTCCAGGCGGTTCAGGCCTACGCCAATGTGGTGCGCGACCGGCAGATCGTCACGCTCAGACAAAAGAACGTCAGCGTGCTGCAACAGCAGCTTCGCGCTACGAACGAGCGTTTCAATGTCGGCGAGGTCACGCGCACCGATGTGGCGCAGGCCCGCGCCAGCGTGGCTCAGAGCCAGGCCGAACTCGCAAGCGCCAAGGCAACGCTTGCCTCCAGCATCGCCTCCTATGAGCGCATCATCGGGCACAAGCCGGGCAAGCTCAAGACGCCTGCCATCGCCAAGCTTCCGAAATCGCTGGAGTCGGCGCTCGCCGAGGCAAGGCGGATCAATCCCAATCTGCTCGCGGCCGCGTTCATCGAGGAGGCGGCCTACCACAATATCGCGGTGGTTCTGGGCGACATGCTGCCCCGGGCGGGTGTGGAGGCTACGGCATCGCTGCGCCGGGAAGACAGCGGCAGCGAAGTCTGGGAAGAACGCCTGGTCGTGAGCGGCGTTGTGACCGTGCCACTCTATCTGGCCGGCGGGGTATCTTCGCGCGTGCGCGAAGCCAAGCAGGTCGAAAGTCAGCGCCGCATTCAGGTCATCGAAACCCAGCGTTCCGTCCGTGAGTCCGTCACTTCGTCGTGGAACGCCTTTGTCGAGGCTGGCGAGCGTATCAGAGCGGCGAGGGCCCAGGTTTCGGCGGCGCTTCTGGCGCTCGATGGCGTGCGCCAGGAGTACATCGTCGGATCGCGCACCACCCAGGATGTGCTCGACGCGGAGCGCGACGTATTGAACGCGCAAATCAGCCTGGTGGCCGCGCAGCGCGACAGGGTCGTGGCGGCCTATCAGGTGATCGGTTCGGTGGGAAAATTGACTGCCCGCAATCTCCACTTGCGCGTCGAGTACTACGATCCCGTGGAAAACTACCTCGACGTCCGCGACAAGTGGTTCGGGGTCAAAGCGAATACGGTGGAATAGTTGCGGGCCTCATCGACAAATCACCACGTCTGACCTATGTGTTCGGCCATGCGAGGATTCGCTGGGGCTAACCTTGCGAATCGCTGGGCGCTTGGGGCTGAGTGGGCGAACCGTGTCGGCTGAACCGAATATGGACGATATTCTCGCGTCGATCAGAAACGCGATCAACGAAGATATCGAAACGAAACATCCGCGAGGTGCGATGCCTAGCGATTTGCCCGGCGCCATGCGCGAAATCAGGGCAAGGCTTGGGGAAGACGTCACGGCGCGGGAAGCTGCCGTGGCGGACTGGCGGAAACGTTCGCAAACTCAATCACGTGAACCGGTCCGGGAAACTCCGCGGGCCGTTGCCGAGCAACGCGCAACGCCTCAGCGTCATTCTTCCGGTTTTGCCGGCATTCTCGGCGGCGAAGCAAGAATCTACAAACCCATCGCAGCCGAATACGTGCCGCTTCGTGGCACTTATGCGGATGAGCCGGCACCCGAACCGCCGCGCCCGGCTTACGACGATCATCGCCACCGGGAACCCTCGCATTACGCCTCCGCCGCCTATCTGCCGCCGCCCGGCTACGATCCGCATGATCCGGGACTGCTGTCCAATGAGGCAGGTTCGGCAACTGCGCATGCCTTCCAGCACCTTGCCGAGACAATTCTCGCCCGCGCTACCGGCGACCGCGGCATTGAGGACATGACACGCGAGTTGCTCCGCTCTATGTTGAAACAATGGCTCGACGACAATCTCCCGGCGCTTGCCGAGCGGCTGGTGCGCGAGGAAATCGAGCGCGTGGCGCTGAGCTTGGTCGATCCGATGGGCGCGGCGCAACCGCTGAAGGCACGCTGGCGCGACGCCGACAATCAGCGCATCGGCACTGTGACGTTGCCCGATGTCCCCGACGGCGACTACCAGCTGCGCGCCGAGTTGGAGAGCGAGCTGGGCAAGAGCGAGGTGCAAGTGGCGCTGCCGCTGTACGCGCCGGCGCGCGTGCATGTGCTCACCGATCGGCCGCTGTACGAGCCCGGCAACCTGGTGCGCTTCCGTGCGGTGGTGCTGCGCGCCCACGATCTGACGCCGCTCGACGCGCGCCCCGGCCGCTGGTTGGTGCGCGACCCACAGGGCGAGGTGCTGCTCGAGGAGGCGTCGCCGGCGGGCGAGTTCGGCATAGTCGCCGGCAGCTTCCCGCTTGATCGCAGCGCCGCGCACGGCACCTGGCACCTCGAGTGGAGCTCCAACGACGCCAGCGACGAGGTGGCGTTCACCGTGCAGCCCTTCACCCTGCCGCGCTTCAGCGTCGCTGCGACGCCCGAGCAGCCGTACTACAGCATCGGCGACCGCCCGGTGGTGCGCGGCGCAGTCACCTGACAGCTCGGGCGCACCGGTGGCCAATGCGCGGGTCGCGCTGCGCTGGAGCAGCAGC
>JAAURV010000368.1 GCA_012032065.1 Hyphomicrobiales bacterium | reverse complement strand
TGACCCGCGCGGCAGCGGGTTCGCCGACAAGATAAGTGCCGGGAATGTTTCGGCAGGCACGATTGCGCACGTACAGGCCGGACAGGTTCTGCACTTTCAATTGCTCGCCGAGAACATGGACCAGCGCCGCGGCGTGCGAGTCCCCCCACAAGATCACGGGATTGGCAACATCCTTGGCCCCCATCTCGCAGCTTTCCAACTCGCTGTCACCACTCGCAAGCGGCTTCCAGTCGCATTGCTCGCCCTTGGAATGAGCCGGCGATATGGCAAGACGAGCCTCGGAGCTAAGGCGGTTTCCGGCAAGTTCGGACGAATTGATTGCGGCGCCTAGTCCTATCAAGATCGCACCGGAAATCGCCGATGCCGCGAAAACCTGCCCGCGGCTGAGCCAGCGCCTGTCGCGGAACGGTTTCTCGACGAAGCGCCAGCTCAGGAAGGCAAGCACGAGTGCAACCACGCACAACCCAATCATCAAAGAACTGCGATGGTTCATTCAAGCTGCGCAATCTGGCAAACGCGAATAGCGGCTGGTGCCAGAGGTAGGCGCTGTAAGATATGAGTCCGATGCCGACCAGTGCCGGAGAGCCAAGCAGCCTGCCGGTCCAGTTCGTCCCGTCCGCGAAGGCGATGATCAATGCGGTTCCCAGCACCGGAAGAATCGTTGCCGGACCTGGAAATGCCGTGGACTGGTCAATCGATGCCATCGACGCAATCAAGAGCAGCACACCCACTCCGGCGAGTACCCCGGCAACCGGCTTGATTCTCGATTCTTTCAGAGCCGTGTCCTGCAACAGCATCGCAAGCGCCGCGCCGGCAAGAAGCTCCCAGGCCCGCGCCGGAATGAGAAAGAAGCGGGTTTCCTGCTCGATGGCCAGCGGCAAAAGGGCCAGCGCCAAGCTCACCGCCGCGATGATGATGGTCACTGGCAGAAGCCAGCGCTTGCGAAACCACCAGACGAAGGCCAGCAGCAGGGGGAACAGCAGATAGAACTGCTCTTCAATTGCAAGGCTCCAGGTGTGAAGAAGGGGTTTTTCCTCGGCGGCCGATCCGAAGTAATTGCTCTCCGCCCAGAAATGGATGTTCGATACGAAAAGGCTCGTGGCCATCAGGCTCTGGCCGAATTCCTCGAGCTGCCGGTCGGGCATCCACATCCAGGCGAATGGAATGGTGCAGATCGCCACGAGAAACAGCGCGGGCAATATGCGTCTGGCGCGGCGTTCGTAGAAGCCGGCGATCGAGAACCGCCCGCTCCGTTGTTCTTCAAGAAGGATCGAGGTGATGAGATAGCCGCTGATGACGAAGAAAACATCGACGCCAGTGAAGCCGCCCGAAAACCCGGTGACTCCACCATGGAACAGCATGACCGGAACCACGGCCAAGGCGCGAAGTCCATCAATCTCGGGTCGATAGCCCGCCGTCATGTCTCAGCCCCGATCAGATATTCAGGACTTGGACCGTTTCGGTTAAAGAACCGTCAAATGGGGTAGCGGCGGTCAGAGGCCGCCGAGAATCAGGAAGTTTCGTTTCTTCTTTTTCTTATTGGCCTGGTTCAGTTTCTTCTCGATCTTCTTTTTCTGCTCTTTGAAGATTTTTTCGACCTTCGATGCGCGGAACTTCGGCGGATCGATCGAGGCGAAGCCGGTATCGAAGAAGCCGCCACGCACGACCACGCGCGTGTTCGCCATGCCGTTCTTTTGCACCAGCGAGAAGAGTTTGGCGGCATTCGCCGGCGCCAGCCGCACGCACCCATGAGATGCGCGGCGACCGAGGCTCTTCACGTGATAACTGCCGTGAATGGCATGCCCCTGCCCGGTGAAGAAAATAGAATGCGGCATCGGCGCATCGTCCCATTCCTTGGAGAAATGCTCCTTCTCCAGCCGGAACGGGCGAAAGCTGCCGCTTGGCGTTGTGTATCCCGCAGCCCCCGTCGAAACCGGCCACACATACTCGACGCCGCCATCGACGCTGACGGTCATCTTCTGGCTGATCTTGTTGATCGAGATGACCACCGCCTTCGCGGCGGCAAGGCTTGCTCCAGCAATGCTCATCGAAACAAACAGCGCGGCGGCAAGCAGCTTCTTCATCAGGCGGTCCCCTTGGTTCGCACACGCAACCTATGGGATCAGGTGCGACTCGTCCAGTTACAGAAGCGCAACACTGGATTGTCTTTCTTCGGAGGTTCACAAGCCGATTCGCGAACTTCCCGCAAATATCTGTAATTGCTGTCTAAAAATAAATCCGTTCCGGCTGTTGACGGCGGCGTCAGACTCGGGCGACCCTGTGGCAATCATGGATTTAATTGCCTCTACAGCGGCGTTGAACGCGCTGTGCCGTATCCTTTCGAATGACCAGTATGTGACGGTCGACACCGAGTTCATGCGCGAGACGACCTATTGGCCGGACTTGTGCCTGATCCAGCTCGCCGGCGAAAAGGCCTCGGGCCTGATCGACCCGATGGCGCCGGGCATCGATCTCGCGCCGTTCTTCGAACTGATGAACAATACCAACGTGCTCAAGGTGTTTCATGCCGCCAGGCAGGACATCGAGATCATGGTGCATCGCTCGGGTGTCGTGCCTCACCCCGTCTTCGATACGCAAGTGGCCGCGATGGTGTGCGGTTTCGGGGATCAGGTCGGTTACGAAGCGATCGTCCGCAAATTGGCCGGCGTCCAGATCGACAAGTCTTCGCGCTTCACCGACTGGTCCAAACGCCCCTTGAGCGACAAGCAGCTGGCTTATGCGCTCTCCGATGTCATTCACCTGCGGCCGGTCTACGAGAAGCTGAAAGCGGAACTCGACAAAACCGGACGCGAGCCGTGGCTGCGCGAGGAGATGGATATCCTCACATCGCCGAGACCTATCGCACCGACCCCGAAGATGCGTGGAAGCGCATCAAGGTGCGGCTGCGCAACAAGAAACAGGCGGGGGTGCTCGTTTCCCTCTCCGCATGGCGCGAGCGCGAGGCTCAGTCGCGGAACGTGCCGCGTGGCAGGGTCATCAAGGACGATGCTCTCGCCGAAGTCGCACTGCAGATGCCGCAGACGCGCGAGGCTCTCTCTGGCTTG
>JAAURV010000044.1 GCA_012032065.1 Hyphomicrobiales bacterium | reverse complement strand
TCGCACTGATCGTTGGATGCCGTCCTGGTCGCGTGCTCCCGTACCCCCCCCTCGCCGTCATACGGACTGCGATGGCCTTGGACGTTGACATGCCGCGGAATCGTCACGTCGCGGTGAGCCCGCAGGCTCGCCGCTTCCGGGTCGGTCGCCGAGGTCGCGCCGCTCAGCGATATGTGCGTGACGTGCACGCCCTCGCGGACTCCTCTCCTGCGCCGCGAGGACATCGCCGCCGGCACGTTCATCGCCGCGGTGGGCGCCGACAACGAGGAGAAGATCGAGATCGAGCCGGCGCTGATGGCGGCGGGGTTTGCGATCATCGGTCTCGGCTGGGGCAATCTGGTGGTGTTCCTGATCGGCGGTGCGCTTTGGGGCCTTGGCAGTTTCGCGTCGAACTCGCTGCAGCAAAGCCGCCTTGTGGCGCTGGCTCCCCACCTTGCCGCCGCCACCGTGGCGCTTAACACCTCGGCCGTCTATCTGGGGCAGGCCTTTGGCGCAGCCGTGGGCGGTGTCGTGATGGATCGCGGCATGTTGGCCTCAACGGCCTGGATTGCCGCGGGATTCCTGGCTTGCGCCCTGGTGTTGTCGCTGGCCGTTGCGCGCGTTGGGCCGCCGAAGAAATAGATCAAGTGTTCGATACACCCTGAAACGCGTTTGGCACGGGATGTGAGAGTTCGCGATCGGCGGCGGCGAGCTCGGCTGCGGCCTTGGCAAAGGCCGGGCGGCTGGCAAGCGTGATGTACCAGCGATTCAAGTTTGGCATCTCGCCAAGCCCCGGCCCACCTAGACGCAAGTACCAATGTACGGTCATGAAGGTTGCGATGTCCGCGACCGAGAAGTCATCGGCGAGGAACGTCCTTCCTTCCAGAGCCGTTTCGATCCGCGAGAGACTTTTGACAATATGAGGATAGGCGAGGAGCGCCTGCTCTTCCCGCCTTGCGCGATCCGATCCCGGCGGCTCGGTGCGAAACATGAGTTTGCGGATGGGCTCCAGCAGCACCTCATCGGCTTCGAGATCAAGCACACGCACACGCGCCCTCTCGGCGGGCGACTTGGGATAGAGCGGCGGCGTGGGATAAGCCTCGTCGAGATATTCGAGGATCACGGTTGAATCGTAGAGCGTGAGTTCGTCATCCACCAGCACCGGCACTTGCCCCTTGGGGTTCGCTGCAAGCACGGCGGGATGCCTCGGCTCGTAGCCGCGCGTTTGGGTGAACGGCACTAGAACCCGCTCAAAGGCCAAGCCTTTTTCAGCGAGCGCGATCTCGATCTTTTTCGAGAACAGACTGAGAGGACCGGAATAGAGAAGCATGCCTGTCCTTACTCCGGCCCGTTGTCATCTCGTGTCAGCAGCATTCGGCATACGGGCGGTGCATTGCGTTCGCCTTGTCATCACGATTTCGTGTGTGACGTTGTAGGCTCGACAAGGAAGACCCACACTAACACCCTTAAACGACTGCGGGAGGGACCAGCCCATGATCACCGTCAACATCAATGGCACGGTTCGTGAGGTCGACGCAGACCCCGACATGCCACTTCTTTGGGCCATTCGCGACGTGCTCGCCATGACGGGCACGAAATTTGGTTGCGGCATGGCGCAGTGCGGCGCTTGCACCGTGCATATGGATGGGCAGCCCATCCGCTCATGCCAGACCGCTATCGGCGACGTCGGCGCCGCGAAGATCACTACCATCGAAGGCATCGGCGGCAAGGTTGCTGAAACCGTGCAAGCCGTGTGGGCCGAACTGGATGTGCCGCAGTGCGGCTACTGCCAGTCGGGCCAGATCATGTCGGCTGTGGCTCTGCTCAGCGAAAACCGGAAACCGGCCGACGGCGACATCGACGCAGCGATGTCCGGCAATCTCTGCCGCTGTGCCACTTATCACCGCATCCGTGGCGCCATCCACGAAGCCGCCCGCCGTCTGGAGGCCTGACATGCTCAACATCATCAAGACTCTTCCCAATCCGAAGCCCAGCCGCCGCCAGTTCGTGCTCGCCGCCGCCGCCATCGGCGCGACGCTTGTCGTCGGCTTCCGGCCGACATTTTCCCGCGCGGCAACAACTGCCGCCGCTCAGCCGCTCGAAGCCTACATCCGCATCGCCCCCGACAATAAGGTCACCATCCTCTCCTCTCAATTCGACATGGGTCAGGGCGCCTACTTCGGCATCGCCACATTGGCAAACGAGGAGCTCGATGCCGAGTGGGCCGACATCACTGTCGAAGGCGGCGCCGGCAACCCGGCATTCTACGGCAACCTCGCGTTTGGCGGTGAGTTCCAATTGACCGGCGGATCGAGTTCGATGACCTCTTCCTGGGAGCGCTATCGCAAGGCGGGGGCTGCCGCGCGCATGATGCTCGTCTCGGCAGCGGCAGCCGCATGGAATGTTCCCGCGAACGAGATCAAGGCCGAGAAGGGCAAACTCAGCCACGCCTCAGGCAAGTCAGCGACCTATGGCGAGATGGCAGGGGCCGCCGCGACAGTCGCGGTGCCCGCCGATGTTCCGCTCAAGTCCAAGGACCAGTGGACACAGATCGGCAAGGCGGATGTCAGGCGCTACGACACTAAGGCGAAGACGAACGGCACCCACCAATTCACCATTGACGTGAAGCTGCCCGGCATGAAGACGGCAGTGATGATCCATCCGCCACTGTTTGGCGCCACAGTCAAATCCTTCGACGCGAGCAAGGCGAAGGCAATGAAGGGCATCGTGGATGTGGTGGCGACACCGCGTGGCGTCGCCGTGGTTGCCGATTACATGTGGGCGGCGATCAAGGGCCGCGAAGTGTCACCGTCGAATGGGACGACTCTAAAGCCGAGAAGCGCGGTTCCGCCGACATCCTCGCCGAGTACCGCGCCGCGGCGCCGAAGCCCGGCAAAGCCATCGCCCGCAACGACGGCGATGTGGAGAAGGCCTTCGCCTCCGCCGCCAAGGTAATTGAGGCGACTTACGAGTTCCCCTATCTCGCTCACGCCGCGCTCGAGCCGCTCAATGCGGTTGCCATGAAAACCGGCGACATGATTGAAGTTTGGGGCGGGCACCAGATGCCCGACCTCTACCAGTTCATCGTCTCGCAAGTCGCAGGCACGACGCCCGACAAGGTGAAGCTGCATGTCATGAAGACCGGCGGTGGTTTCGGCCGGCGCGCGGTGTTCGATGCCGATGTCGTCGCCGAAGCGACTGCGGTGGCCAAGGCGCTCGACTGGAAACATCCGGTCAAAGTGCAGTGGACGCGCGACAACGACATCAAGGGCGGCCGCTATCGCCCTGCCTATGTGCACCGCGTCAAAGCCGGCCTCGATGCTAGCGGCAAACTCGTCGCCTGGAACAATCACATCGTCGGCCAGTCGATTCTCACCGGCACCGTTTTCGAAAGCATGCTGGTCACCAACGGCGTCGATCTCACGTCGGTAGAGGGCGCGTCGAACATCCCCTACGCCGTCCCCAACATGAAGGTCGAGCTATCGACCATGGAGGCGGGCGTTCCGGTATTGTGGTGGCGCTCCGTCGGTTCGACCCACACCGCCTATGCGGTCGAAAGCTTCCTCGACGAAGTGGCGGAAGCCGCCGGCAAGGACCCCGTCGAATTCCGCCTCGCCATGCTCGAAAAGAGCCCGCGCCACGCCGCCGTCTTGAAGCTTGCGGCGGAGAAGGCCGGCTGGGGCAATGAACTGGCCGAGGGCCGTTATCGAGGCATTGCGATTGCCGAGTCGTTTAGCTCGGTCGTAGCCCAAGTCGTCGAAATCTCGATGCCGAAGGGCGGCGACTTGAAGGTTGAACGCGTGGTGGCGGCCGTCGATTGCGGCACGGTGATCAATCCCGACCAGGTCAAGGCCCAGGTCGAGGGCGGCATCGGCTTCGGCCTCGGCGCCATCCTGCAGGAGGAATTGACGCTCACTGCCGGCAAAGTGGACCAGGAGAACTATGACGCCTACACGCCACTGCGCATCAACCAGATGCCGGTGGTTGAAGTCCACATCGTCGTCACTGACGCCGCACCGACGGGCATCGGCGAGCCCGGCGTGCCGCCCATCGGTCCGGCACTCGCCAACGCCGTCTATGCGGCCACCAAGAAGCGGGTGCGCGTGCTGCCCTTCGCAAAGGGCTATTCGGCCTGACCAAAGAAGCAGGGGCCATCCCTGCTTCGTCCGTGTACAGAGTTGTCTATTTCACGATCTTGGCGAGTTCGGCGTCGAGTTCCGGAACGGCGGTGAAGAGATCGGCCACCAGGCCATAGTCCGCCACCTGGAAGATCGGCGCTTCCTCGTCCTTGTTGATGGCGACGATGACTTTCGAGTCTTTCATCCCGGCCAGATGCTGGATGGCGCCGGAGATGCCGACGGCGATGTAGAGATCCGGCGCCACGATCTTGCCGGTCTGTCCCACCTGGTACTCGTTGGGCACGAAGCCCGCGTCGACGGCCGCGCGCGAGGCGCCGACCGCGGCGTTGAGTTTGTCGGCGATCTTCTCCAGCAACGGGAAGTTGGCGCCGCTCTGCATGCCGCGCCCGCCGGAGACGATCACCTTTGCGGAGGTGAGTTCGGGGCGATCCGACTTCGACAGGTTTTCGCTCTGATAGGAGGAGAGCGCGGGATCGGCCGGCATCGAAGTTTTCTCGATCGCCGCGGAACCGCCTTCCGGCGCTGCGGCAAAAGAAGCCGTGCGCACCGTCACGATCTTTTTGGCATCCATCGACTGCACGGTCTGCACCGCGTTGCCGGCATAGATCAGGCGCACGAAAGTGTCGCCCGACTTCACTTCCGAAATGTCGGAGATCTGCATCATGTCGAGAAGGGCCGCCACGCGCGGCATATAGTTCTTGCCGTTGGTGGTGGCGGCGGCAACGATATGCTCGTAGCCGCCGGCGAGCGATACGATCAGCGCCGCCATGGGCTCCGCCAAGGGCCGCTCCAGCGAGGCGCCTTCAGCGTGCAGCACTTTCTTGACACCGCTGAGTTTCGCGGCCTGCGCGGCGGCACCCCCGGCATTGTTGCCGGCCACCAGCACATGGACGTCACCGCCCATCTGGGCGGCGGCAGTCAGCGCCTTATGGGTCGCGTCCTTCAGACCCTTGTTGTCATGTTCGGCAATGAGAAGAATGGCCATCTCAGATCACTCCCGCTTCCTTGAGTTTGGCGGCAAGTTCGCCCGCCGATTTCACCTTGATGCCCGCGAGGCGCTTGGGCGGGTCTTCGGTTTTCACCACCTTGAGGCGCGGCTTCACGTCGGCGCCGTAGTCGGCGGGCGACTTCTCATCCAGCGGCTTTTTCTTCGCCTTCATGATGTTGGGCAGCGAGGCATAGCGCGGCTGGTTGAGGCGAAGATCGGTCGTCACGATCAGCGGCATCTTCACTTTCAGCGTCTGCAAACCGCCGTCAATCTCGCGGGTGATCGTGGCTTCGCCCGCCCCAGGTTCGAGCTTCGAGCAGAAGGTCGCCTGCGGCCAGCCGAGCAGGGCTGCCAGCATCTGGCCCGTCTGGTTGCAGTCATCGTCGATTGCCTGTTTGCCGAGGATCACGATCTCCGGCTTCTCAGCCTCGATCACGCCTTTCAGAATTTTTGGCAACACCGAGCGGCTCCACATAGTCGTCGCTCTTCACCAGGATCGCGCGGTCGGCGCCCATGGCAAGCGCGGTGCGGAGCGTTTCCTGGGCCTGCTGGGGGCCAATCGAAACGGCGATCACTTCCGTGGCCTTGCCCTGTTCCTTCAGCCTGATCGCTTCCTCGACGCCGATTTCGTCGAAGGGGTTCATGGACATCTTGACGTTGGCGAGTTCGACGCCCGATCCGTCGGCCTTGACGCGGATTTTGACGTTGTAATCGACCACCCGCTTGACCGCGACCAGCACTTTCATTTCTGCCCTCGTTGGAAAATTGCGGCGGAACCTAGTGAGGGGAGCCTGGAGAGTCAAATCCATCTCCGTCGCACTTGAGCCAATAGCGACACGGCGGAAATCAGCCGGTCCCGGCGCCAGTCAATAGCCGGGAACGGAGAAGGAAGGTCAGGAGCAGCCCGGCGACAAATCCGCCGATATGGGCCCACCAGGCGACTGCATCGTCGGGGCCCGCCAAATACAGGCTCACGATCTGGAAGGCGAACCATATACCCAGCACCCAAAGCGCCGACATGCGCCAGGGGAAGTAGGTGAAGAACAGCACCAGCACGCGAGCCTTGGGATAAAGCATCATGTATGCGGCGAGCACGCCCGACACCGCGCCGGATGCACCTATCAGAGGCGCGGCGGACTCGCTTGTCATCAACACGTGAGTCAGTCCGCCGGCGATGCCGCAGAGCAGATAAAACAACAGAAACCCGAAGGTGCCAAACGCGTCCTCGATGTTGTCGGCGAAGACCCAGAGGAACAGCATGTTCGAGATCAAGTGAATCCATCCGGCATGCAGGAACATGTAGGTGAAAAGCGTTGCCGGTTCTGGCAACGGATTGAGTCCGCCCACTGGCGCATGTCCCAGGAGTTCGCTTGGCACCAAGCCAAAGCCTGCCGCAATGGCGGCGAGCACCTGATCGGGCTGGAAGGCAACCGTCATCAGGAACAGCACGACATTGGCGATCACCAGCGACAGCGTCATGAATTGGAAGCGGATGACTTTCAGCGGCGTGTCGTCGTGAAGCGGAACGAACATCAGCGCGTGTTCCCCGGCACCCACAAAACATCGCCGTTAGCCTTCGCATTGGCCCAGCGGCTGGCGACGAAGAAGAAGTCCGAAAGCCGGTTGATGTAGGCGATCGCGCCGGCGCTTACCTGCTCGCCCTTAGTTGCGGCAAGTTCGACAATCAAACGCTCGGCGCGGCGGCAGACGGTGCGCGCGAGATGAAGATACACGGCGGCGGGATGGCCGCCCGGCAGCACGAAGGATCGCAACGGCGCTAGCTCTGCGTTCAATTCGTCGATCTCGCGCTCGAGGCGCTCATATTGCGTGGGGATGATGCGCAAAGGTTCGTAGTCGAGCTTCTTGCCGGTCTCGGGCACGCAAAGGTCGGCGCCCAGATCGAAGAGTTCGTTCTGGACGCGGGCCAGCATGACATCGAGCTTCTTCATTTCGGGCGTAGCGGTGTGAAGCCGTGCCAGACCGACCGTGGCGTTGGTTTCGTCCACCGTGCCATAAGCGTGTATGCGCAGATGCGCTTCGACACCCGCTCGCCTGTGCCCAGTGCGGTTTCGCCGGCGTCGCCGGTGCGGGTGTAGATGCGGTTCAGAACCACCATCGATACTGGCTAGCGGATAACTACTCGTTTCTCAAGAACGGCGCGGGCTTGACCGAGAGCGCCCGCCAGGTGACGGCGAGGCCGGCGAGCACCGTCACCACCATGGCGATCAGTGCGGTCAGGATCGCGGTCGGCAGCGAGAAGCTCCATGGCATCTCTAGGATCCAGCGGGCGAGGAACCAGGAGGCGAGCGATCCCGTCACAATGCCGAACACGGCGGAGGCCAAGCCCAGCGCCGAATACTCGATCACCAGTGCGCCAACAAGCTGGCGGCGTGATGCGCCATAGGTCTTGAGCACCACGGCATCGTAGATACGGCCCGACAGGCCAGCGGCCAGCGCGCCCGCAAGCACCAGAACGCCGGTGAGCAGCGTCATGACATTGGCGCCGCGGATGGCGGCGAGCATCTTGCCGAGGAGATCGCTGATTATGCCGATTGCGTCTTTCACGCGTACAGCGGTGGCGGAAGGATAGGCGCGCGCCATGGTGTTGAGGAGTGCCGCCTCGTTCTCGTCGTCCATTTCGACGGTGACGATATGGCTGTGGGGCGCGGCCTTCAGTGTGTTGGGCGAAAACACCATGACGAAGTTGATGCCAAGTCCGCGCCAGTTCACTTGCCGCAAGTTCGCGACCTTCGCCGTCACATCGCGGCCCAGCACATTGACGGTGATCTCGTCGCCGATTTTAACGCCGATGCCATTCGCGATTTCGTCCACCATGGAGACGAGATTGGGCCCCGAATAATCCTTGGGCCACCACTCGCCTTCGACAAGCTTGGAGCCGCGCGGGATCGTATCGGCATAAGTGAGGCCACGATCGCCGCGCAGCGCCCAGGCGGCATCAGGAGAGGCTTGCACTTTGTCGGCAGGAACACCTTTCACCGTGACCATGCGGCCGCGCAGCATCGGCGCGGTTTCGATGGACGTGACGCCCTGCTGCTTTTTCACATCGGCGACAAAGTTTTCGAGTTCGTCGTTTCGCACATCGAGGAAGAAGTATGCAGGAGCTTTCTCAGGTATGCCGGAGCGCAGCTCTTCGGAGATTGTGCGGTCCGTCAGCGCAAGGGTCACGAACAAGGTGAGGCCGAGGCCGAGCGCCAGGATCACGGAAATTGCCGCTGAACCGGGGCGATAGATGTTCGACAGCGCATAGCGCGCAATCGCGCCCCGGGGTTTGGGGAGGCGCGCGGCAAGCGCAACGATGGACCATGCCAGTCCAAGCAGCACCACAAAAACTCGCGGCCAGTCCGCCGAGATAGTATGCGGTGATGCGCTTGTCGTCGAAGCTTGCGAATATAATTGCGGCAATGATCAAGAAGGCCAAAGCGATGACGGTTATATCGATCGGCCTGGGCCAACCGTCGGCGCTGGCGATCCTGCTGCGGAAAAGTGCGGAGGCCGGAACTTGCCGCGTGCGGGCGAGCGGCCATACCGCGAAGGCGATGGTCACGAGGAATCCAAGAGCTGCAGCGACGGCAAGCGGCACCCATTCGATTCGCGGCGTCAACGGAAGCGGCAGAATGCCGGAGAGCGCGGCGTAGGCAATCGGCGGCGTCACCACTCCCACTACAAGCCCCGCGGCAATGGCAAGCAGCGCCACAAGCAGGATTTCCGTCAGATAGATTCCGAACACATCGCTCGATGGCGCGCCAAGACACTTGAGCGTGGCGATCGAGTCGCCCTTGCGCGCCACGAAAGCGGAAACTGCGTTGGCGATGCCGGCGCCGCCGACAATCAGCGACGTGAGTCCGACGAGTGTCAGGAAGTAGGCGAGCCGTTCGACAAACCGCTCGGCGCCGGAAGCCGCGTTGTCGCTCGCGCGAAGCCGCCATCCGGCATTGGGAAAGTCGCGGCGCGTATCGTTCACCACCGCGCGCGCATCGGCGATATCGGGGTTGCCGGGAAGCTTCACGCGATAACCCCAGGTGATGAGGCTGCCCGGCTGCACAAGTCCGGTTGCCCGCAACGCCTTTCGGTTGATGAGCAGGCGTGGCCCCAGCACAATGCCGCTCGAAATGCGATCGGGCTCGCTGGCGATCACGCCGCGCACCTCGAGTTCGATGTCGCCAAGCTTGACCTTTTCACCGGTCTTGAGCCCAAGTCTTCCGAGAAGAAGCGGATCGACGAGCACGCCATAACTGCCGTTTTCCGCGTCCAGCTGCCCGGCAGGCGAAACGCCGCCTTCGAGGATCAGCGCGCCGTAGAGCGGATAGGCGGCATCGACGGCTTTCACCTCGGCCAGCGTTGTGTTCTCACCCGCGACCGCCATGGCGCGAAGCGTTCCAACCGTCGACACCTGACCTTTCGATTCGATATAGGCGCGCTCCTTCTCGTCGGCTTCGCGATGGATGAGCGAGAACTCGACATCGCCGCCGAGCAACGGCTGGCCCTGCTCGTTGAGCCCGCGTTCGACAGATGCCGCCAGTGCGCCGATCAGCGCGATGGTGGCCGTGCCAAGAGCCAGACAGGTGAAGAAAATCCAGAAACCCTGCAATCCGGAGCGGAGATCGCGTCGCGCGAAACGAAGCCAGAGGGCGAGGTTCATGCGGAGACGATCCGGCCGTCGCGCACTTCGGCAATGCGGTCGCAGCGCGCGGCAAGGCTTCGATCGTGCGTTACGAGCAAAAGCGATGTTCCCTTTTCCTTACGCAGCTTGAACAGCAATTCGATGATCTGATCGCCGGTATCGCTATCGAGATTTCCCGTGGGTTCATCGGCGAGAAGAATACGCGCGCCCGAGGCAACGGCACGGGCAATCGCGACGCGCTGCTGTTCGCCGCCGACAGCTGTCCGGGATAGTGCATCAAGCGATGCGAGAGCCCGACTTGGGCGAGGCCTTCGGCGGCGAGTTCCATGGCATTGGTGCTGCCCCGGAACTCGAGCGGCACGGCGACATTCTCGAGCGCCGTCATGGTCGGGATCAGATGGAAGGACTGGAAGACGATGCCAATATTGTCGCGCCGGAACTCCGCCAGGCTGTCCTCGCTCTGGCCATTAAGCTTGATCCCGGCCACTTCAATATCGCCGGAGGTGACATGCTCCAGCCCCGCGATCACCATGAGCAGGCTGGTCTTGCCGGACCCTGATGGCCCAACAATGCCGATGGCTTCACCGGCGCGAACCGCGAGATCGACACCCCGCAGGATTTCGACGGGTCCGGCGCGGCTTTCGAGGGTGAGGGAGACGTTTTGGAGAGACAAGGAAGACGGCATGGCATCATACATGGTCGGCTCCACGGGATTTGTCGAGGCGTGGATGACTTGCAGCGGGAAGTGCCACACCCTACCTTGACGGACATGATCCGGATTTCCGCCGCTCTTTTCGCAATTTTTCTTTTCTGCCTCCCCGCCGTATCGGCAACCGTGAACATACTCGCCCTCGGCGACAGCCTCACCGCCGGTTATGGCCTCGATCCGAAGGACGCCTTTCCGGTCAAGCTCGAAGCGGCGCTCAAAGCCAATGGGCACGATGTGAAAGTGGTGAACGCTGGCGTCTCCGGGGATACCGCAGCCGCGGGTTTGGCCCGGCTCGACTGGTCGCTGACCGGCGACATCTCCGCCGTCATTGTGGAATTGGGCGCCAACGACGCGCTGCGCGGCCTCGATCCCAAGCAGGCGGAAGCAGCGCTGGATCAAATCCTCACGCGGATCGGAGCCAAGGGATTGCCGGTGCTGGTCGCAGGCATGCAAGCGCCGCGCAACATGGGGAAAGACTATGTCGCTGCCTTCGATCCGATCTTTCAGCGGCTTGCCGAGAAGCACAAGACCTTGCTCTATCCGTTCTTTCTCGATGGCGTTGCCGCCGATCCGAAACTCAACCAGCCCGACGGACTTCATCCCACCGCGGAAGGCATTGACATGATCGTGGCCCGCATCTTGCCTCGGGTTGAGGAACTGGTCGGTCAAGCGTCAGCAAAATAGCACTTGGCGTTTACCAGAATCAGGCTAGCCTATGCCCTGCGCGTTCCGAGCAATCCTTCAACCTCAAGGAGGCCCGCCATGCCGCGACTGTTCACCGGGGTCGAAATCCCCCCTGATGTTGCGTTCGACCTCGATCTCATGCGGGGAGGCATCATTGGGGCGCGCTGGATCGACCGCGAATCCTTCCACATCACGCTCCGCTTTATCGGCGACATCGAAGAGGGCCTGGCCCGCGAGATCGCCTACGAACTGGATGGGGTCGCGGCGCGGCCGTTCTCGATCCGGCTCAAGGGCATCGATGTGTTCGGCGGCAACCGGCCCAACACGCTTTATGCCGGGGTGGAGGATTCGGTCGAGCTCCGCCGCCTGCAATCGATCCATGAACGCATATGCCAGGTTCTGGGGCTGGAAGCCGAGGCGCGAAAGTTCACGCCGCATGTGACGCTGGCACGGTTGAAGGATGCCGATATCGGCCAGATTCATCGCTATGTGGCCTCGCACAGCCTCTATAAGAGCCGGGAATTTCACGTCGACCGGTTCGTGCTTTTCTCATCTCGTCCGTCCCGCGGCGGCGGGCCCTATGCTGTTGAACAATCTTATGAATTTCAGGTGGCATGATGGCTGACCAGGCACTTTCGGGGCTCGAGCGCGTCAAGGCGCTGCAGTCTTTGCGCGGCTGGAGCGAGGTCCGGGGCCGCGACGCCATAACAAAAACCTTTCAATTCAAAAGCTTCGGGCAAGCCTGGGCGTTCATGAGCCGGGTGGCGCTCTATGCCGAAAAGACCGATCACCATCCGGAATGGCTCAATGTCTATGGCCGGGTCGAGGTGACGCTTTCCACCCATTCGGCCGGAGGCGTGACCGAGAAGGACGTCAACATGGCGCGCAAGATGGACGAATGGGCCGGTTAACTTTGCCTGCGGACGGAATTTGCCTTACAGTGCTGTAACTTGAATCTTTCAACCGGTCCGACCATATGGTTGACCGCAGCAAACCTTGGAGGGAGCAAATGGCTGACACGAGATATCAACCCCGGGTCCAGACGGGTTCACGGGCTGAGATCGATCAAGGTCTCCGCTCCTATATGCTGGGCGTTTACAACTACATGGCCTTGGGCGTGGCGGTTACCGCCATCATCACCATGGCGGTTGCGTCCAATCCGGCCGCAATAGCGGCGGTCTACTCGCTGAAGTGGATCTTCTTCATCGGTATTCTTGGCCTCGGCTTCTTCGCGCCGCGCCTTATCTTTTCCGGCAATACCGCGATGGCTCATGGCGCGTTCTGGACATACGTGGGGCTTTGGGGTTTGGCAATCGCGCCGATGGTCGGGACCTATCTCGCCATCGATTCGTCCATCGTCTACCAGGCCTTCCTGATCTCGGCCGCCACCTTCGGCGCAACCAGCCTTGCGGGTTACGTGACCAAGCGCGACCTTTCGGGCCTTGGCGCCTTCTTCATGATGGCCTCGATCGGCATCATCATCGCCATGCTGGTGAATGTGTTCTTCTTCCAGAGCACGATGATGAGCCTCATCACCTCGATCGTCACGGTTCTCCTGTTCGCAGGCGTCACCGCCTACGAAACCCAGATGATCAAGGAAATGTATGTGGAAGGCGATGCGGCGGGCGTGGCCAAGGGCAAGTCGATCTTCGGCGCCTTCGCCCTCTACGGCAGCTTCATCACGCTGTTCGTGCACATCCTGAATATCCTCGGGATCATGCGCAGCGAGTAAGCGAAACGTTCAGCACCACCTTCGAAGCCCGGCCTCCGCGCCGGGCTTTTTTGTATCAGGCGCCGATAAGTCTGGGGCGTTTCAGCAGAACGCGAATCACCTGCGCCAGGTCCTGGCCGCGCCGCATGATGAGCCCACCTTGCGCCATCACCGAATACTGTCCCTGCTTCCGCGCCAGCGCCGGATCCTTCACCACCCTATAAATTGGGCTTTCGCCGGTGTGGCGGAAGATCGAGAACACCGCTTTGTCGCGCGTGAAGTCGAGCGCGTAGTCGCGCCACTCCCCGGAGGCGACGTAGCGGCCATAGAGCGAGAGGATAAGGTTGAGCTCCTTGCGGTCGAAGGCGACCACCGGGTGTGCCGCAGGGCCTCGCGGCGGAAGGTCCGCGCCAGTGGCGCGGAAGGAAACTATCGGCTCGAGATCGTCCACAACCAAAGAATGGACCTGATCAACGCGCCTTGCAAGCGATCACGCAATTCCGCAGTTTTGCCGCAATTGGATCAAGCCTTGGACACGAAGCAGGGTGATATTGCGATTGTTGCCTCTAGGGCCCGGCTGGAGTTGAGACTCGGAATTCTCAGCCCCCCAGCCCCTCCGGTCTCACGTGTTCCACCGGGCCCCCCTATCCCTTTCTGGTGAGGCGTTGTGTTCATGCGGCCGGGTTCGTCCCGGCCGCTTTTTCTTTGGGCTTGACCCGGGTGGCAGCCTCACCAATATCGCCAGAACTTCAGTCCAGATTCTACGAGGGTTCGATGGCGAAAGCGGCGGCAAAGCCGGACGGCGGCACGATGGAATTCCAAGCGGAGGTGGCCAAGCTCCTGCACCTCATGGTGCATTCGGTCTATTCCGACCGGGACGTTTTCTTACGCGAGCTGATCTCCAACGCCGCCGATGCGCTGGACAAGCTGCGTTATGAGGCCATCGCCAAGCCCAAGCTTCTCGCGGACGACACCGGACTCCGGATCACCATCACGCTCGACAAGAAAGCCAAGACGCTCTCGATAGCCGACAACGGCACCGGCATGACCGAGAAGGAGCTGATCGAGAATCTCGGCACCATCGCCAAGTCCGGCACGCAGGCCTTCGTCGACAAAGCCGAGAAGGCGAGCAAGGGCAAGGCCGGCCTGCATTTGATCGGCCAGTTCGGCGTCGGGTTCTATTCGGCCTTTATCGTGGCGTCGAACGTCACCGTGCTGTCGCGCAAGGCAGGCGCGGCATCGGCCTTCGCTTGGGAATCGGAAGGGGCGGGAACATTCACCGTATCGCCCGCCGGCGAAGGTGCTCCGGCGCGGGGCACGGCGATCGTGCTGCATCTCAAGAAGGACGCCGAGGAATTCCTCGAGCCGTGGAAGATCGAGAGCGTGGTGCGCGCCTATTCCGACCACATCGCGCATCCGATCATGCTGGACGCGAAGCAGATCAATACGGCGAATGCCATCTGGACGAGGCCCAAGTCCGAAGTGACGGCGGAACAGCACAAGGAATTCTTTGGGCACGTCTCCGGCAACTACTCCGATCCGGCGCTGACGCTGCACTATCGCGCCGAAGGCCGCAACGAATACACCGTGCTGCTCTATGTGCCGGGCGAGCGGCCCTTCGATCTCTACGATCCCGAGCGCAAGGGCCGGCAGAAGCTTTATGTGAAGCGCGTCTACATCGCGGATGA
>JAAURV010000043.1 GCA_012032065.1 Hyphomicrobiales bacterium | reverse complement strand
AACAGTTATCTCTGCTAAGCAACTCACCACCGGCGTATCACCTGCGTAATCATCGCTATAAGCAAAGTCAGAAAGCACACCCTCGAGCGCATTAGGCAAGATGATCTTCTTCCCGATCTGATCAGGGGTAAGACCTGCGAATTGATTCCAAACGGATAAGTCAAGATTAAAGCGAGTCACCGGACGAATTAGAGCGTCTACCGTGCCTTTTGCAAGGTCTTGGCACTGTTCAATCGTGAGTTGGAAAAAGTCACTCGAGAGTTCATATTCACGCACACCGTACGTTTGCTGTGAGGACTCGAGTCCAGTCAATTCATCAAAATTTTCAGAACGTTCCAAAACTTCCTAATAATGGTTGCATTGCTTTTCTGCCAGGATTGCCCAGTAGCATCTACCATCAGCAATACCCCGTACTTTTCGCTTTGCCCACATATCCCACCAGGTGGACGGTAATACATGTAATAGCGTTCTACTTCAATCACATTTTTGACATCATCCCACCTAAATCGCCAGCTCGTTTCTATCTCGGCATCACACAAAAACCCTGTAGAAAAAACGCTATTTCGTTTCAAAAGGACATCTTTGCCTCTGGTTAGTTGTAGCGTGTTGGTGTGGGTTTCTTTCAAGTCTTCCCAGTAATACTCGAGACTGAGTTGCAAGGTAATTTTGTCACCACCAATCACTGGCGAGGTAATTGGGATTTCTGCCACGGTGTCATATTCAGCACGGCTAGGATAAAAGTCAGCCAGGTTATTAGGTGCGAAGCTGCTGTTTTCAGACTTAACAAACGAAGGCGCAATGATAGGTTCATCAGCATCATATGCGTAAGCCTGACTTCGTACTGTGACTTTATTTATGATGTTGCTATAGTCTTGTGGCAAAGCAATCGGATAGGTGTAGAGGTCATGATCAGTTAGAACAACCTGACCACTCGAGTATGCAGCACTCCACACCGGTGGAACAATTTTCAGTTTATTGTCTTTCGTAACAACTAAGCGATAGCCTTCAAATATCCCTAAAACCTCGTCAATAATCTGACGCATGGATTTTTCTTGATCTTCTTCTTGCACAATAGCAAAGGCTTTACTACGAATGGTGTAGGAATAGGTTCCACCGTTTAGAATGCGTGGGTACAGTTCAGGGATTGGCTCATAGTCAAACCAGTTATAGTTCGTTGCCCATTCTTCAAAAAGATGTTGCACCCATTGCCCGGCTGTTTGTTGGGTCGGATCACCAGGTAAATCGTCCGCTCGCATCACGTAGCTAGGCGGATAAGTATCATTTAGTCTCGAGAGAATACTTTCATAGCTATAAGTCTTTAAGTCATCGTTGGTATCTACCCGGCGTTGCCTAAAGGTCATCAGTTTGCGGTTAAAAACATCGTAGTAAGAGATGTCTTCGTTGGGTTGAATCTTCTTATCAAAAAAAGATTCACTGCTACTGACTTCAGCCGCTTGAAATCTGCTAAATATATCCCCAATGCCTATGCGTAGATTACTTCTTAACTTGTCGTCAGGATTGGAAACTGTCCAGAAAACAAAGTCTGAAATATAGTCTTGCTGATGCCAGGCTAAGCCACTTGCAAGCCCTCCAAAGTAACTGGTATTTCGGTAGGCGACTTTTGTGAGTTCAGCATCAGAATCAAAATCATTAGTCTCGGGAATGATTAAGGGCTCGAGACTAACCTCATCCGTGATCATGCCCTAGCCCATTTGCTTAACAATGAAAGCTCGAGGGTATGGGTATTTAACTTAGTGATCTTTTCAGGGTCCATCACAACTTTGTAACCTGCATTGTCGCTTGACACTATGTCACCTCGGACTCCCCAGGCATAAATATCCCCGTTGGCAAGAGACTCTGGAATCGTAAACTTTTTCCTGCGCTGGAAACTTCCTGCCACATAAGCATCACTGCTGGCCACGCCCTGACTATCCGTAATAGCTGTAGTGGTCCCAATTGCAGCACTAGGTGAGTTAGAACCTCCCGTGGTAGTTCTGTAAAAGGCTCTCGTGAAAAGCTGTGCAGGTTCCCAAACATCAAAAGGATGAGTAGTAGGTGTTCCTGGAGTGGTCGTAAAGAGGGTACTCGAGGTTGAAATACGCCTGGCAATTCTTCCAGTACCGGCGTTGTAAGCACCATTACCCACTGAACCGTTTAGGGTGAAGTTGTTTGCATCAATCACTGTAATCGTAAAGATGCCATTGGCGGCGGTGTTACCAGTAACCCCATAGATTTCTATAACCTGCCCAGTAATCCAGCCATGCGCCTGCACAGTAGTGATTTGAATGGGTGTGGCATTGGTAGCTGCACTGATTTGAGGCAAGGTATTATTTGCTGCGTCACGCTCTTCAAAGCTGAAACTTTTGGTTTCAGTGACAAAGGGGAGCTTGATTTGCAAGCGATGGTCAATCCGAATACGAATTCGCCACCCCCCGCGAAGCGTCTGCCGGATTCAAACAACTCTCTTCCCGTCCCGTGCCGCCGCCTGATTCTTCAAGGCTCGCATCGCAGCCAATCGAACTCAAGAACCTGCTCGACGGCCGGAGCGCATTGAGAATGCGGAGCGGCGCAAGTTCTTGACTTCGCTTGCCCGCGATGCAGCTGCGCAACGCAGCATTCGACGCATCAATGTGCCGCAACACTCGCAATCGAGATGTGTGCACGCAATAGGGACGAAAACCGGGACAACGAGGTTGGGTAAGTTCATTCGGCCGCCCGATGCACCGGCACAACGTCCCGTTAACCCTGCCGGGATAGGTTGCCTCCTGGACGGACGCTAACGTTCCGGGTGTGTCATGCGTATCAATCTTGTGTTTCTCGCGGGTCTTGCGGCCGCGCTGCTGCTGTCAGCCTGCTCCTCCTCCAAAGACCTATTTCGAACCGACGGCCTGGTTGCGCCGAGGCCGCTGCGACAGCGACCCGAGCCGCTTGGGCGATGTGAGCCGCCTGGGCCGCATCAACGAAGGCAATGGCTGCCAGGTGCCCAATCCCTACAGCGTGCGCTCCATTGCCGGCGTTCACTTCAGCCAGCCCGCGACCTTGAACTGCGGCATGGTCGCTCCGGTTCATGACTGGATGGAAAATACCGTGCAGCCTGCCGCGGGGAATGCGTTCGGCGAGCGCGTTGTGAGCGTCGATATCGCCGCGTCCTATTCCTGCCGGCCGCGCAACAACAAGCGCGGCGCCAAGATGAGCGAGCATGGCTACGGCAACGCGCTCGATATTTCCGCCTTCACGCTGGAGAGCGGCAAGAAGGTGACCGTTCTTGGCGATTGGGGCGGGGGCAAGGACGGCCGGTTCCTGCGCGAGATCAGGGGCGAAGCATGCGGGCAGTTCGCCACCGTGCTGGGCCCCGGATCGGACCGCCATCACCGTGACCACTTCCACCTCGATTTGCAGCAGCGCCGCTCCGGCAAGGCATATTGCCGCTGACAATTGCAATCCGCCGTGGCCCGTAGCATATGGGCGTCATGGATCAGGAAGTCATCAGGCCGGACAAGAACCCTCCCGCGACATCGCAAGCGTTCAATCCGCTTGGCTGTTTCATCGCGGCATCGGGCGTGACGCTCATGGTGTTCTGCATGCTGGGCGCCGCCATGGCCGCCACCGTGTGGGCGTTCAGCAAACTGTTCGGTCTGCCGGATTGGTTCCTTTACGGCGCGCTTCTTGCCGGCATGGTCCCGGTGCTTTGGGCAACAGTCTGGACCGCGGGCCGGGCCTGGCATGTGGAACGCAGGCTCGCGCAAAATCTCGACGTCGACGTTCCGGTCTACGAACTTGGCTACTACTTCAAGCGCTGATTTTCCTGTCACCCGGCAATCGCGAATCCGTTAGGTTCTCCGGGTCATGTCAATCTGGACCAGAATCAGGGATTCGCTTTCGGCCATCGGCGAATCCGTCGCGGGTTTTTTGCAGCGTCTGACGCGCAAGACTCCTCCCGAGAAGACCATTGGCTTCACCATCGGCATGATCGCGCTTGGCGCCAAGATGGCGAAGGCCGATGGCCTGGTTTCGGGCGCGGAAATAACGGCGTCAAACAGGTCTTTCACGTGCCGGACAAAGACCTGCCGGCGGTGGCGCGGGTGTTCAATCTCGCCAAGCAGGATGTCACCGGCTACGAGTTCTATGCGCGGCAGGTGTCGCGGCTATTCAACGGTAAGTCGCCCATTCTCGAGGACGTGTTGGACGGCTTGTTCCACATCGCCCAGTCCGATGGCGGTTATCACGACAAGGAGATCGCATTTCTCTCCGAGGTGGCGCGCATTTTCGGCTTCAATGCGGAGGAGTTCGATGCCATCCTGCGCGCCACGGAGGCCCCGAAAGCTCCGATCCCTACCGCGTGCTTGGCGTTAAGCGCGGGGAGGAGATCACCATCATCCGCTCGGCCTACCGCAAGCTGGCGCGCGAGCACCATCGGATAAGCATATCGCGGCGGGCGTTCCCGAGGAAATGGTTGAGATGGCGACGAAGCGGCTGGCGCGCATCAACGCCGCCTACGATACAATCATGAAGGAGCGTGCTGCGTGATCCGCACGCGCCTGCCGCATCTTTTCCGGCTGTCGCCGAATGTGGAGCCACGGCAGGGTTATGCCTGGCCCACGATGCTCATCCTTCACTACACCGGCATGGAAAGTGCCGAGCGCGCGGTGTCCTGGCTATGCACGCCGGAGTCGCGCGTATCTTGCCATTATCTGGTCGGCGAGCGGGGCGAGATCACACAGATGGTGGATGAAGGCTTGCGTGCGTGGCACGCGGGGCAATCCTTCTGGAAGGGCGAGACCGACGTCAACTCCGCCTCGATTGGAATCGAAATCCACAATCGCGGCCATGGCCTGGGCTATCCGGATTTTCCACTCGTTCAGATGGAAGCAGCCGCCAACCTCTGCATCGATATCCTGTCGCGCAATCCCATTTCGCCGCAAAACGTACTGGCGCATTCCGACATCGCGCCGATGCGCAAGGCGGACCCAGGGGAGAAATTCGATTGGAAGTTTCTCCACGAACGCGGCATCGGACATTGGGTGCCGCCGGAGTCAATCTCCAACGACACTACTGATCTTAGCGAGATGCAGCGCTTGCTCTCCGATTACGGCTACGGCATCGAGCAGACCGGCACCGTCACCCCGCGATCAACCGCTGTCATCCGCGCCTTCCAGCGCCACTTCCGGCCCGCGAGAGTGGATGGTGTAGCCGACCGGTCAACTTTGGAAACGCTTCGGAAGTTGATTGGCGCGCTGACCTAACGTTTCCTGCATGCATCGAGCAGGTTGGGGAGATCGGCGTCGGTCATTGGGTAGGTGTGAGTCGCAGGTCCGGAGACGACAGTGAAACGGTCGGCGTCGAGCAGCAGACCGAACAGCGGATCGCGTTCTTCGAGCCTTGCTTCAATGGTGGTGCCGCCGTTCAGTTCGTCGGCGGCCACGAGACCACGTCGCGTTAGTGTTTTTCCCGCCACCTTGATGCGGAATTTGCGCAACTTTCCGGCGGGCAGCGACGGATCGGTGCCGGGCACGAACATCTGGATCGTTCCCGAACCCTTGCGGCACCAGAAGCTCACGCCCACGTCGTCCGTCTCGGGAACGCCGAAGATCAGGAACGCTTCGGTATCGCCGAAATCGAAAGCCCACTGGCGCTCCTGTGCGGACGTTGCACCAACGAACAGCAGCAAAGATAAACCAGCGGCGAAGGTGCGGAAAATCTGCGCGTACATCTGAATCCGGAAATGTTGGCGCCTCTATAGGCGCTCGCCGCCCCGAGGTCGAGATCAGCAGTGAATTAAGGCAATGCATTGACGGCGGAGCCGCGAAGGCCCAAATGACATCCGCCAGCCGGCCGGATGGCCGCTCCCGCAAGCTTCGAAAGAAGGCGGGGGAGGAAAGTCCGGGCTCCACGGGAATACGGTGCCGGGTAACGCCCGGCGGGGGCAACCCCAGGGAAAGTGCCACAGAGATCAAACCGCCAAACGGCTTCGGCCGCGGCAAGGGTGAAACGGTGCGGCAAGAGCGCACCGCGCGGCCGGCAACGGCAGCGGCACGGCAAACCCCACCGGGAGCAAGACCGAATAGGGGTGGCGCGAGCTTCGGCTCAGGGCTGTTTCCGGCCCGCCGCCCGGGTAGGTCGCGCGAAGCATCCGGCGACGGATGCTCCAGATGAATGGCCATCCAGCGCCGGGCAACCGGCGCGGACAGAACCCGGCTTACAGGCCGGCTGGCGCCGTCAATGCTGCTTCAAGGCGTTCTCGATGCGCCTGTCGGGGATGAGCCACCACAAGGCGGGAATTGCGGCTATGCCAAATGCCAACGCGGGCGAAATGAATGTCATGGCCATCGCAACCACATAAAGAACAATGGACCCCTTGCCCTTGATATCGCTGCCAAACGCCTTGACCAGGGCCGAGTCCGCCGGATGGGCCGCGAGGATCAGGTTCTGCAGCACAAAATAGGCGATCGCGGCCAGCAGGAGGTTCAGCGCATACAGAAGCACCGGCCAGTGCCCGAAGTGGTTTTCACCCATCCAGCCAGTCGTGAAGGGCAGCAGCGACAGCCAGAACAGCAGATGCAGATTGGCCCACAGAACTGCCGCCGCGTCATACCCTTGCAGCTGTGCAGCAGGTGGTGATGGTTGTTCCAGTAGATGCCGAGATAAACAAAACTCAGAACATAACTCAGGAACACCGGCCACAGCCCAAGGAGCACGTCAAGTCCCTCGCCATGCGGAACCTTCATCTCGAGCACCATAATGGTGATGATGATGGCGATCACACCATCGCTGAATGCTTCCAACCTGGATTTGCCCATTTGCCCTCGCAACGGAATCAAGCGCCTGGCCGAATTGACCGCCTTCGCGGCGCGGGCGCAAGACCCCCGGCAACCGCGCAATGCACTCGACAGGTGGTGGCTTCCGTACGACGATGAATCGCATTTGAAACGATTTGTTAATTGTGGCGCGGCAATGTTGGGCATTGGTTAACGGGTTGTTCACCCTGAGTTTCCGGCCCACATGAGCAGTTTAGAGCAAGCCACCAGCGCGCGCCATGTGCCCGTCATGCTTGACGAGGTGCTGCGCCATCTCGCGGTCCGCGATGGCGGCATCTATGTCGACGGCACCTTCGGCGCGGGCGGTTATTCGCGCGCCATCTTGAGTGCCGCGCAATGCCGCGTGTTCGGCATCGACCGCGATCCCGATGCAATCCGCGCGGGCGCGAGCCTCGTGGCCGAGAGCGGCGGGAGGCTGAAGCTGTTACATGGCCGCTTTGGCGATCTCGCAGCGCTGCTCGATGCCGAAGGCATCGGGCAAGTCGATGGCGTGGTGCTCGATATCGGTGTTTCGTCCATGCAGATCGACGATGCGTCGCGCGGTTTCTCATTCATGCGCGATGGCCCGCTCGACATGCGCATGTCGCAGGATGGCCCAAGTGCAGCGGACGCTGTCAACACTTTGGCTCCAGCGGAGCTCGGCAACATTATCGCGGTCTTGGGCGAAGAGAAGAAAGCCCGCGCCATCGCCCGCGCCATTGCCGCCGAGCGCGCCAAGGCTCCGATCGCGACAACAAGCGCGCTGGTGAAGGTCATTGAGCGGGTCACGGGTCCGCAGCGCGGCGTGGGACGCATTCACCCCGCGACACGCACATTTCAGGCGCTGCGCATTCACGTGAACGGCGAATTGGAGCAACTGGCCGAAGCGCTCACCGGCGCCGAAGCCAAGCTTCGGAGCGAAGGCCGCCTTGTGGTGGTCACGTTCCATTCGCTCGAAGACCGCATCGTCAAACGCTTCTTCACCGAACGGGCAGGGCTTCTGCCCCATGGCTCGCGTCATGCCCCGCAACTCGAAGCCCATAATGCGCCGAGCTTCGCACTGCCGTTCAAGGGCCATCTCGAACCGGGCGACGCCGAATGCGGCACGAATCCGCGCGCGCGCTCCGCCAAGCTGCGCGTTGGCGTCCGGACAAGCGCTCCGCCTTGGCCCGCCAATTTCAAAAGTCTTGGCGTGCCGCAAATTTCCGGGGGACGCGCCTGATGCACAAGGTTCTCAACGTCGTTTTGGTATTGGCCGTGCTGGTTTCGGCATTTCTGCTCTACTCGCTCGAGCACTCGACGCGTGGCCTCGAGCGGCAGATCGCGGAACTGCGCAGCGACATGACCGACGAGCGCGAGACGATGAAATTGCTCCAAGCCGAATGGAGCAGCCTCACGCGGCCCGAACGATTGCAGAAGCTCGCCGCCGATAATCTCAAGCTTCAGCCGATCAAGGCGAGCCAGTTCGCCGCACAAAGCGAGCTTGGCGCAAGGCTGCCGGAGCGTGTGAGCGACGTGGCAACGGAAGCCAAACCCGCCGATCCCATCAACGACATTCTACAGAAGATGCAATGACGAGCGAGCATCTCGATAGCGATCCAGACGAACCCCGCACGCGGAGGCTTGGCGGCCAGAACCGGATCCGCCTGATCGGCATGTGCTTCTCGGCGGGTTTTCTCGCCATCACCGCACAGCTTGCCAATCTCACCCTGCTTAAGGGCAAGGAAGCCGGCAGCGAAAACGCGGCCATCGTCGATTCACGGCTCGCCCGCCGACATTATCGACCGCAATGGCGTGGTGATCGCCACCGATATCGCGGTTGCCTCGCTCTACGCGGACCCCCGCAAGATCATCGACATCGACGAGGCGGTGGAACTGCTCACCGCCACCATGCCCGATCTCGACGCCAAGACGCTGCGCTCGAAACTCACGCAGCAGGGGAACCGCGCCTTCGTTTGGCTCAAGCGCCAGGTAAGCCCGGAAGAGCGCGATGCCGTCTACAATCTCGGCATTCCGGGCGTCGGCTTCGTCAACGAGCGCCGCCGCGTCTACCCGCTGGCGCGGCTTGCTTCGCATGTCGTGGGTTATGTCGATCTCGACACCAAGGGCATCGCCGGCATCGAGAAGTATCTCGACGATCAGGGCGCCCTCTACACGGCCTCGCTCGCCGATCCCGACAAACATGTGGCGATGCCGGCTCAACTTTCTCTCGATATCCGGGTGCAGCACGCGCTGACCGACGAGATCGCGGCGGCGATCAAGAAATTCCGCGCCAGAGCCGGCGGCGGCATCGTTCTCGACGTCAATACCGGGGAAGTGCTGGCGCTGGCCTCGCTTCCCGACTTCAATCCCAACGACGAGAACAAGAGGTTCACCACCGACCAGATGAACAAGATGACGAGCGGCGTGTTCGAGCTGGGCTCGGTCATCAAGGCGGTGACCTTCGCCATGGCCTTCGACTACGGCACGATCGGCCTCGAAAGCAAGTTCGACGCGCGTTATCCGCTGGTCATCGGCAATGCGCGGATCAGCGATTTCCACGCGCAGCGCCGGGTGCTGACCGTGCCCGAGGTCTTCACCAACTCCTCCAATATCGGCACCGCCAAGATGGCGCTGGAGGTGGGCACCGAGCGGCATCAGGAATTTCTCCGCCGCGTCGGCCTGTTCGACCGGCTGGTGACGGAGATCCCCGAGAACGCCAAGCCGCTGCTGCCGCGCCGCTGGAGCAGGCTTGCCACGGCTACGGCGGCATTCGGCCACGGTTTCGCCGTGCAGCCCTTGCAAGGAGCAGCCGTGGTAGCGGGACTTCTCAACGGCGGCACGATGATGACGCCGACTTTCATCAAGCGCGATCGCGCGGAGGCGGAAGCGCTCGGCACGCGCATCGTCAAGGAGGCGACATCCGAGACGATGCGCTACCTGTTCCGGCTCAATGCGCGGGAAGGTTCAGCCGGCAAGGCGGATGTGATCGGCTATCGCGTCGGCGGCAAGACCGGCACGGCTGAAAAAGTGATCAACGGGCGCTATTCGAAGAACCACCGGCTTGCCTCCTTCATCGGCGCGTTTCCCATGGATGCGCCGCGCTATCTCGTGCTGGTGATGCTCGACGAACCGCAGGCGCTGCCGGAGACGTACGGTTTCGCGACCTCGGGCTGGAACGCCGTGCCGACGGCCGGCAAAATCATCGAGCGCATCGCGCCGATGCTGGGCATTGCCCCCAAATTTACGCCCGAAGACATCGAAAAGCTCGCCAAGCAGGCGAAAGCCGCGAAGAAGGAAGGCTAGTCCCTATGGCGGCGACGTTGGCGAAACTCGCAGGAAGCGACGCGCGCGTGCCAAGCGGCGCGGAGAAGCTTGCCGTAACCGGGCTTACGGCAGACAGCCGGGAAGTGCAGCCCGGATTCCTCTTTGCCGCCTTGCCAGGTACGACGACGGATGGCGCGGCCTACATTCCGCAAGCAATTGCCAAGGGCGCGACGGCAATCGTGTGCGCGCCTGGTCATCCGATCTCCGGCGCCGCGGCAATCGAAACAGCGAATCCGCGCCGCCTCTTCTCGCTCATGGCCGCGCGCTTTTTCGGCGCGCAACCCGATCTCGTGGTGGCGGTAACAGGCACCAACGGGAAGACATCGGTTGCGTCTTTCGTGCGGCAGATCTGGCTCTCGATGGGCTTCCGCGCCGCGAGCCTCGGCACCATTGGCGTCGTCGGGCCGGAAGGCAGCACTTATCTGCAACACACCACACCCGATCCCGTGCAACTGCATCAGATCGCGGCGGAGCTCGCGCATGACCATGTCGAGCATCTGGCTCTCGAAGCCTCGAGCCATGGCCTTGCGCAGCACCGTCTCGATGGTCTGCGCGTTGCCGCCGCCGCGTTCACGAATCTGACGCACGATCATCTCGACTATCACGCGAGTTTCGATGAGTACTTCGATGCGAAGATGCGGCTCTTCGAGGAGCTGCTGCCGCAGGGCTCGCCCGCCGTGGTCAACATGGACGGCGCATACGGCGCGCAGGCCGCAAAGCGCGCCGAGAAAGCGGGGCTTCGGATCTACGGCGTTGGCGCGAAGGGCAAGGCACTGACGCTGGTCAAGGCCGAGCGCGATGGATTTGGGCAGCGGCTCGAACTCAAGACAGCGCGCGGAAACTACTCAGTCTATCTGCCGCTCGTTGGCGGTTTTCAGACGTCGAATGCGCTTGTGGCGGCCGGACTCGTGATTGCTTCCGGCGGCGAGGAAGCGCTGGCGATCCATGCGCTCGAATTACTGAAGGGCGCTAAGGGCCGCCTCGATCTCGTGGGGCGCACGGCGAAAGGCGCGCCGGTTTTCGTCGACTACGCGCACACGCCAGATGCATTGCAGAACGCGCTCGAAGCGCTCCGGCCCTATGTGAAGGGCAAACTCTCGGTGGTATTCGGCTGCGGCGGCGACCGCGACAAGGGCAAGCGCCCGATTATGGGCGCCATCGCTTCGAAACTCGCCGACCGAATTTATGTGACGGACGATAATCCGCGCAACGAGGATGCAGCCTCGATCCGCGCCGCTATCATGGCCGAGGCAAAAGGCGCTACCGAAATTGGCGACCGCGCCGAAGCGATCCGCGTGGCGACACACGCGCTCGGCGCGGACGATATCCTGCTCGTCGCGGGCAAGGGCCATGAAGAAGGCCAGACCATCGGCAAGGCCGTCATTCCCTTCAGCGATCATGAGGCGGTGCGCGCGGCTCTCGGCGAGGCTGCCCATGGCTGATGCGCTTTGGACGGCGGATGAATTGGTCGCGGCCACAGGCGGAAAGCTTGAAGCTCCGTCGCCGCGAAACTCGATGGCGTTTCCATCGACACCCGCACCATCAAGCCGGGCGACATTTTGTTGCCATCAAAGGCGAGCGCCACGACGGGCACGACTTCGTGGCGCAAGCCTTGAAGGCAGGCGCTGGCCTTGCCGTTGTTTCGCGCAGCGATCAGGCCATGCGCGAGGCAGGTCCACTGCTCATCGTCGCCAACGATCCGTTGAACGGTCTCGAAAACATGGGTCGTGCGGCGCGCAAGCGCTCGAAGGCGGGGATTGTCGCGGTCACCGGCAGTGTCGGCAAGACCAGCACCAAGGAAATGCTGCGCACGGCTCTCGGCGGTTCGGGTTTGACACACGCATCCGACAAATCCTTCAACAATCACTGGGGCGTACCGCTCACTCTCGCGCGTTTGCGGCGCGAAACCGCTTATGGTGTGTTCGAGATCGGAATGAATCATGCGGGCGAGATCACGCCGCTCGTCGCCATGGTGAGGCCGCATGTGGCGATCGTCACCACGGTCGCCGCAAGCCATCTCGGAAACTTTCCATCGCTCGACGCCATCGCCGATGCCAAGGCGGAAATCTTCACCGGCCTTGCCGAGGGCGGTCACGCGGTCATCAACCGGGACAATCCATATTTCGATCGCCTTGCTCAAGCCGCGCGCAAGGCGGGCATCGCGCAAATCGTGGGCTTCGGTCATCACGCGGAAGCAGAGGTGCGGCTGGAAAAACTTGCGCTGCACGATACCTGTTGCTGCGTCACCGCTTCGATCATGGGCGAACACCTCATCTACAAGCTCGGCCTTCCTGGCGAGCATATGGCGATGAACAGTCTGGCGGTTCTCGCTGCCGTTAAGCTTCTTGGCGCCGATCTCGCGCGCGGAGCGTTGGCGCTGGCCTCGGCGCAATCGCCGCAGGGCAGGGGGCTTCGCCACGTGCTCACCGTAAACGGCGGCGATATCGTGGTGATCGACGAAAGCTACAACGCCAATCCTGCCTCGATGTCCGCCGCCTTCGGCCTCCTGGCGCATACGAAGCCCGGCAAGCGCGGCCGCCGCATCGCGGTGCTGGGCGACATGCTGGAACTTGGAACGCAAGGACCGCGGCTTCATGCAGGTCTCGCCGAAGCGGTGGACGCGGGCAAGACGGATGTACTATACGCCTGCGGCCCGCTGATGGCGCATCTGTGGGAGCAAACGCCCGCGGCCCGCCGCGGTGCCTATGCGGAAACTTCCGAGACCCTCAAGGATCTGGTGCTGGACGGCCTTCAGGCCGGCGATGCCGTTATGATCAAGGGCTCGCTCGGCAGCCGCATGGGTCTCATCGTCGACGCCATCAGGGCGAAATTCAAACCGGCCAACCGGGAAATCTGATCCGATGCTGTTCTATCTGCTCACCAGCCTCACCGATGAAGTCTCCGCCTTCAACGTGTTCCGCTATCTCACCACGCGGACGGGCGGCGCCATTCTGACAGCGCTGTTTTTCGTCTTCATGTTCGGGCAGCGCATCATTTCGCTTCTGCGCATGAAGCAAGGGCGCGGACAACCCATTCGAACCGATGGGCCGCAGCGCCACATCCTCGAGAAGCAGGGCACGCCCACCATGGGCGGGCTCATGATCCTCTCCGGAATCTTCGTCGCCACAATACTCTGGGCCGATCTCTCCAACCTCTATGTGTGGGCCGCGCTGTTCGTAATGCTCGGCTTCGGCGCAATCGGCTTCTACGACGACTTCCTGAAAGTGACCCGTTCGTCGACGCGCGGATTCTCCGGCCGCGTTCGGCTGTTGCTTGAGTTCGCGATCGCGCCGTCGCGGTCGCCTGCTTCATGTGGATCGGCGAGAAGCCGCTCTCGAGTTCGCTCGCGGTTCCCTTCTTCAAGGATTTTCTCATCCCCTTCGGCAGCTTCTTCATTGTTGTCGGCATTCTGGTGATCGTCGGCGCGGGCAACGCGGTCAACATCACCGACGGACTCGATGGCCTCGCCATAATGCCGGTGATGATCGCGGCGGCGAGCTATGGGCTTATCGTGTATCTGGTCGGCAACGCGGTGTTCGCGGACTATCTCCAGCTTCACAACGTGAAGGGCACCGGCGAACTCGCGGTGCTTTGCGGCGCGATTGTCGGCGCGGGGCTGGGCTTCCTCTGGTTCAACGCGCCGCCCGCCATGATCTTCATGGGCGACACAGGTTCGCTCTCGCTTGGCGGCACGCTGGGCGCGATCGCTGTCGCGGTGAAGCACGAGATCGTTCTGATGATCATCGGCGGGCTCTTCGTGCTCGAAACCGTGTCGGTCATCGTGCAGGTCGCCTCCTTCAAGCTCACGGGCAAGCGCGTCTTCGCCATGGCGCCCCTGCATCATCATTTCGAGCAGAAAGGCTGGAAGGAACCGACCATCGTCATCCGCTTCTGGATCATCGCCTTCGTACTGGCGCTGATCGGGCTCTCGACTCTCAAGCTCAGGTGAGATGAAGTTGTTCCCCGCCACCTCATTCAAGGGCAAGACGGTCGCGGTCTTTGGTCTCGCGCGCTCCGGCAACGCCGCAAGCCGCGGACAATGATCCGGTTGGATTGCCGCTCTCATGTCGGTTTTGAGATCACGTGTCGCCCGGACCTTGGAAGCGGCCCTCCGCTGACGACGTACACGCCGACCGATATGAAAGCGATCGCAACCCAGTCGGACGCCGAGGGCCACTCACCAAGCAGCGGTATGGCCATCAGGGCGGTCATCGCCGGGCATGAGGCGGCGAAGGCGCTCCGCTCGAGGCGCCAAGAATGCTGATCGCGAGACCATAGACGATATACGAGATCACGGCCGTCAGGAGACCCTGCACAAGCGCCTGAAGGGCTATGGCACCTGGCGCAGCGTCAGAAAGGCCGCCCCCTGCTACCAGTACGTACGGGGGTAGATAGATCAACATTGAGCCGACCGCGGAGATCGCGGCGGCGTGAAGACCATCGAGGCGTGCGTGGCGCAAGGCGACCGTGTAGCAGGCAAAGGCCA
>JAAURV010000042.1 GCA_012032065.1 Hyphomicrobiales bacterium | reverse complement strand
CATCGCGCACAACGAGGCGGTGGATCACCTGCGCCGCGCCGGGTCCCGGCCGCCGCGCGATCGATGGCGAAGATGGCGCGCTCATCCTGGCGCATCTTTCCGACGGCATCGATTGGGACGAGCGGTTCGCCGCCTTCGAGGCGGTGAAGCTTGTCCGCGCGGCGCTCGGCGAGCTTTCGCCGCGCTATCGCGATGTGCTTGTGCTGCGCTTCCTGGAGGACAAGGATTACGACGAGATCTCCGACATTCTCGAACTGCCGCCGGGCACGGTGGCCACGCTGATCAGGCGCGGCGCCGAAAAATTGCGAACCGCGCTTGCGGCGCCGGCGCGGCAATGGATGCGAGGCGAATCATGAGTCCGCTCGAACGCAAAATCCTCGACGAGATCGAGAAGCGGGGACTGACGCCGAGGCCCGCTTATCACTTTCTCGCCGGCGCTCGGTGTTCTGGTGCCTGGCAGGGTTGTCGCTGCTCATGGGCGGCATCAGCGTGGCGCTTGGCCTCTTCGCCATCGAGGATTTCGCCGCAACCGGCGGGCGCCGCTTCGACGACATGCCGTTCGACGATGTGCTGCTGGGCCTGCCCATCATGTGGGCCATCGCCACACCGCTGTTCCTGGCGAGCGCGGTCCTCACCTTGCGCCGGACCCGGCGTGGCTATCGCCTTCGCCTCGCGAGCCTCGTGGGGCTGGCGGTGCTAGCGAGCCTGTCGATCGGCTTTGTCCTCAACGCCTTCGATGCCGGGCGGGGCGTTCACGAATTCCTCGCCAAACGCATTCCCGGCTACGCCGCCTACACGACTGTTCCGTATGCGGAATGGTCGCGCCCCGATGAAGGCTTCCTCGGCGGCGAGGCGCTCGCTGAAGACGGCGGCATTCTCCGCCTCAAGGCCTTCGACGGAAAGGAATGGACCATCGACATCGAAGGTGCGCGGCGCGAGGACATCGACGGCTCGCTCGTCGAGGAAGGCGACGTCGCGATTCGCGGCACACGCACTGGGACATCGGCGTTCAAGGCGGAGACCATCGCGCCGTTCGATTGAGGACGGATCTCACAACCGGCACTTCGGCGGCGGCAGGGTTAGCCGGCGGAAACTCCGTATACGGACTTTTTGGGCGCGTCTCACAAATCCGGAAACAGCTGCTCCAATTGGCGCACGGCGGCGGTGGCGCCTTGCATGTGGGGGTTGATGGCGAGGGCTTCGCGGTAGGAGGTCAAGGCGTCGCGCAGTTTGCCCTGGCGCGCGTAGATCATGGCGCGGCCCGAGAGCGCGCCGAAGTGGCGCGGTTCGAGATCGAGGGTCTTGACGATGTCGGCGAGCGAGTCGTCGAAGCGGCCCATGAGGAAATAGAGGGTGGCGCGCTTGTTCCAGGCTTCGGCGTAGGAAACGCTGCCGGCGACAAGGCCGTTCAAGAGTTCTTCCGACTCCTTGAAATTGCCGGCGTTCATCGCGGCGGTGGCGCGGGCGAGGATCAGATCGGCGGAGGAGGAGTCCGACTGCATCCACAATTCCCAGATGCGGCCTTCGGTCTTGCGGGAGGCGGCGCCGTCTCCCTTCTTGCGAAGTTCGGCGAAGAGCGTGTCCAGTTCCTCCACGCGCTGTTGTGCCGTCTCCCCGGCGGCGAGTGGACGTGGAGCCAGCACAAGGCTCAAGACAAGCGCAAAAGATGCAAGGCGCATGGAGGGACTAAAGCACACCGGCAATGGCCGAAGCAATTCTTCCCGTGCCGCGGAGATTCAGCGATCGAAGCGGAAGCGCCAGAGGCGCAGCGGCTCCGATTGGCTTTCCGGAATGGGCTCGAGCCATGGGGGTGGGGCGCCGATGCGCAGCGATTCGAGCAGCCAGCCCGCGGTTTCAGGCGAGGTGTCGTTGTCGCAATCGACGAGATAGGCAAGTTCGAGACGGCGTGCGGTTGGCTCGGACTTGCCCATTCCGCGATAGATCTCCGCCGCATCGGTCATGCCGGTCTGCAGGCGGTGATAGGGGGCCGATAGCACTTCATGGTGGGTCAGCGCCAGGATTGCAGGGCCGAAATCGATGGGGGCGAGCACCCGGCCCGGCGGAAGGCTGGCAAGGCGTGCGTAGCTGGCGGTGGCGAGGCAGGCTTCAGGCTGCTCGAACTTCTTGCCGGCGGAGCCTGGAATGGTGGTGAGCAAGATGGTGCTGCCAATGGCCATGGCGACAGGAGAAAGGATAGCCGCGGTGAGCGCGCCCAACGCGAGAATGCGCGACTTTAGCGTTTCGAAGAGGATCGCCGCCACCGCCGCGGCTGGAGCCACGGCGAGCCAGGCGGGATAGGTGAAGGTCTTGAAGGCGAAGAGCTGCATGGCCATGCCGAGGGCGAGCGCCGCGACGGCGATGATGGTTTCGGCGGTGGGCTTGCGGGCCACGAGCCAAAGTCCCGCGAGCAGCGCCAGCGCGGGGTGCGCTACCATGCCGATGAAGGCGAAGAGGTTGCCATCGCGCAGCAGGCCGAAGACAGAGCGGTTCTCGCTCACATGATCGAGCCACAAGGGGCCAAGGGCAGGGTTCATGCGCGCGAAGGGGCCTTTGAGGCAGACCGGATCGATGGCAGCAAAGACGGACAGGGATCCAAGCCCCGCGAGGCAATCAGCATGAAGCGCGCGAGACCCGTGGCGGGCGGGCGGGCGCCGATGACGGCCAGGATGATCATCGCGGGGAAAACAAGCGCGAGGGCGAAGTTCGCGGCATAGGCGTCGCAGGGAGTTTGCAGCCATTTCGGCGGCGGAACGGTGACGAAGAAGGCGATCACGGCGCCGACGAGCAGGCTTGCCAGAAAACCCTGGCCCTCTTAGCGTCATGGTGGCCCGAGACGTAAAGCAGGGACAGCACCCGCCAGCATGAACACGACAAAATGTATCGACTCGAGACCAACAAGCATCATAGCCACCGTGAGAACGCCTGCCAATGCCGCCGCCCTGCCCGATGCCGCCGAGGCGATCAGGGCGGCGACACCTGCCAGCGCCAGCGCCACCTGGACGTTGTGATGGTCGATGCGGCCGGGGCGGAACTGCTGGAAGGCAATCAGGCCCGTCGCGGCGAAGGCGAAGGCGATGAGGGCAGCGTTTCTGCCGCCGATCCGGCCCGCTGCGCTGGCCACGGCGGCAATGGCGGGAATGAGCCAGATCAGCGGCCAGAGAAACCGCATGACCAGTTCGGCGCGGTCTCCGCCTACGAAGGGCTTGGCAGCGAGGTAGACGCCCGCAAGCCCCAGATCAATGAAGCGGGACCAGTGCGAGTCGTAGCCCCGTGGAGGCTGCAGGCGGTCCAAGTGGAGATCGAACCAGGAGGCGCCGGCAAGAAAATCCCGCACCTGGACGAGGCGGAGCGCATCGTCGGTATCGCCCAGCTTGGCCGACAGGGAGGTTGTATCTCCCGACCAGCTTATGGCGCAGGCGATGAGCCACGACACGGCCAGCGCACCTAAGAAAGCCCCGCGCTTCAAGGTGTTTTCCATCTCCGTCCGCATCCTGCCCCTCCGATCCGGCGAAGATTAGAAACAAGGCGTTTACAAAGGCTTCACCTTGATCCTCCGCGATAACGGGGCGTTTACAGGCGGCGTGTCATGGTTTCCCGGACAAAGGCGGCAAGTCTCCGGGAGGCACGGGTGTCCGACACGTCCAACGCGTATAAGAGCGGCTACGGCGCGCCTTCGTGGCTTTCGCCCAAATTTGCCGCGCTGATGCGTTTCGGCTGCGTCGGGCTGGCGGGGCTGACGGCCGACCTCACCTGCTTTTCCGCCCTTCATGCCCATGATGTTTCGCCACTGGTGGCGCGGGTGTTTTCGCTCGCCTTTGCGACGCTGGTGACCTGGCGGCTCAATCGCGCGGTCACCTATGCGGACTCGGGCCGCCAGCAAAGCGGCGAGGCGTTTCGCTATCTCTGCGTCACGGGGCTGGCGCAGGGCTTCAGCTATCTGGTTTTCGCGGTTCTGATCCACGCATTTCCCGCCCTGATGCCGCAGCTTGCGCTGATGGCGGGCGCGGCTTCGGCGGCGCTTCTCTCTTTCGAGGGCCACCGCATCTTCTCATTCGCACGGCGCAACAGCTGACGGGTTTCACGACATGACACAACATTCGAACGTGCTGGTGATCGGCGCAGGGCCTGCCGGACTGACCGCCGCCTATTGCCTGGGCAAGGAAGGCGTTTCGGTGCGGGTTCTCGAAAAGGACCCGGTCTATGTGGGCGGCATCAGCCGCACGGTGAACTACAACAACTATCTCTTCGATATCGGCGGGCACCGGTTCTTCTCGAAATCGAAGGAAGTGGTCGATCTGTGGAAAGAGATTCTGCCGGACGATTTCATCCAGCGGCCGCGCATGTCGCGGATTTTCTATGGCGGAAAGTTCTACTCCTATCCGCTGAAGGCCGGCGAAGCGCTGGGCAATCTGGGGATTCTCGAAAGTGCGCGCTGCGTTCTGTCTTACGCCTACGCGAAGGCGCGGCCGATCGCGGACCCGAAGACGTTTCATCAATGGGTGCGCAATCAATTCGGTGAGCGGCTGTTCTCGATCTTCTTCAAGACCTACACGGAGAAAGTCTGGGGCATGTCGTGCGACGAGATTTCCGCCGACTGGGCGGCGCAGCGCATCAAGGGGCTCAATCTGGCAACGGCGGTTATCAACGCCCTGAAAGGTTCGAAGCCGAAGAAAGACGGCGCCGTGATCAAGACGCTGATCGACAGTTTCGAATATCCGCGCAAAGGCCCGGGCATGATGTGGGAAGCCGCCACGCGGAAAGTGCGGGGCTTCGGCGGCGAGGTGCTGCTTGGTCACGATTTCCATTCCATGCATTGGGATCCGCACCGGAAGCTATGGACGGTGACGGCCAAGCGCGGAGATGGCGCCACGGTGGAATTCACCGCG
The DNA here is from genome assembly GCA_012032065.1 of Hyphomicrobiales bacterium. Lineage (GTDB taxonomy): Bacteria > Pseudomonadota > Alphaproteobacteria > Rhizobiales > Aestuariivirgaceae > Aestuariivirga. The sequence continues at coordinate 9,779 of JAAURV010000042.1, read as the reverse complement.
GATCATGTGATCTCCTCGGCGCCAGTGCGCGAGTTGCTCGAGAAGATAGCCCCCTCGCCCATCTCGCGCCTGCATGGGCGCGAACTGAAGTATCGCGACTTCCTCACCGTGGCCTTGATCTGCAAGACGCCGGATACGTTCCCGGACAACTGGATTTATATTCACGATCCTTCGGTGAAAGTGGGCCGGGTGCAGAACTTCCGCTCGTGGTCGCCCGACCTCGTGCCGGAAGAAGGCATGAGCTGTCTGGGGCTCGAGTATTTCTGCTTCGAGGGCGACGGCCTGTGGGCCTCCAAGGACGAAGACCTGATCGCGCTCGCCAAGAAAGAGATCGCGAAGATCGGGCTCGCATCGCCCGATTCGGTGAAGGATGCCGCGGTGGTGCGCCAGTCCAAGGCCTATCCCGTGTACGATGACGCCTACAAGGATCATGTGCGGATGATCCGCATGGATCTCGAGAAGAGCTTCCCGACGCTGCATCTCGTGGGCCGCAACGGCATGCATAAATACAACAACCAGGACCACGCCATGATGACGGCCATGCTGACGGCGAAGAACATTCTCGCGGGCGAGCGGGTCTACGACATCTGGAACGTCAACGAAGACGCCGAGTATCACGAGGCGGGCGACTCCGGCGTTCAGGAAGCGCTGAAGAGCGAGCGCCTGGTGCCGAAGAAGGTTGCGGCGTAGGGCATCTTTTCTCCCTTGCGCGCGAAGCGCGTGAGGGAGTACCGCCGAAGGCGGCGAGGGAGTGCCTCCGCTGGCTCGCACTTCGAAGCGAGAGCCGTACCATGATCGACACCCCATCGGCGCTTCGCGCCACTCCCCCACGCGCTTCGCGCGCGAGGAAGAAAATTACTACCCGCCAGCAACACCTTCCTCCGGCGTATCCTCGGGTTTCGTCACCGTGATGCGGAGCTTTTTTACGCGGCGGGGGTCCGAGTCGACGATCTCGAAATCGAGGCCCTTGGGGTGGCGGATGATTTCGCCCCGGGAGGGGACGCGGCCGGCGATTTCGTAGACGAGGCCTGCCAGCGTATCGGCTTCGCCTTCCTCCTCGTCGGGCAGCAAATCGATGCCGAGGAGTTCCTCAAGTTTTGTCAGTTCGACGCGGGCGTCGGCGAGCCAGGTGTTGTCGCCATTGGATCGGATCAGGCCTTCTTCGCTGGTGTCGTGTTCGTCCTCGATATTGCCGACGATTTCCTCGACCAGATCCTCGATCGAGATCAGGCCATCGGTGCCGCCGTATTCGTCGACGACGAGGGCGAGATGGATGTGGCTGGCCTGCATTTTCACCAAGAGATCGGCGGCGGGCATGGAGGGCGGAACGAAGAGCACCTCGCGGTTGAGACCCGCTTGCTTCACGGTGAGCGCGAGTTCGGAAGCGGCGATGTTGAAGGCGGTTTTCGACTTGGATTTCTTGCCGCTCATCTGCGACATCCAGCGCAGGAAATCCTTGACGTGAACCATGCCGGCAACGTCATCGAGGGTTTCGCGGTAGACGGGCATGCGCGAGTGATTGGCTTCGATGAAGCGCTCGAAGACTTCGCGCATGGTGGCGCCCTCTTCCACCGCCACGACATCGGCGCGCGGCACCATGACATCGCCGACGCGCAAGTCGGCGAATTCGATGAGGTTGAGCATCATCGACTTGGTTTCTTCCTTGAAGCTCTCGCCGGGGTTCTGCTGCTCGTGGCTCTCGAGGGCGGTTTCGAGGCTTTCGCGCAGGCCCTTGTCGCGGGTGCGCGACAGCCTGGTGCGGAGCTTGGCCCAGAAGCCGTCCCGGCGTTTGTCTTCGGTGTTCGGTGTTTCGTCGGTCATGAAAGGTAAGGGTTGGTGATGCCCAGCTCCTCGAGAATGATGATTTCGCGCGCTTCCATTTCCTGGGCTTCGGAGTCCGATTGATGATCGAAGCCGAGGAGATGCAGCACGCCGTGGACGATGAGATGCGTGGTGTGATCGGCGAAGCTCTTGCTCTGCTCGCCGGCTTCGCGCGCGACGACGCCGGAGGCGAGCACGATATCGCCCAGCGCTTCCCTGCCCTTGGGCGCGGGAAACGAGAGTACGTTTGTCGGGCCCTGCTTGCCGCGCCAGCGTCGGTTCAATTCGGCGACCTGCGCATCGCCCGCGAAAAGCAGGCTCACTTCGGCTTCGGACTCCTTCGGCATTGCCGCGGTCACGGCGCGCGTGGCGAGTTCTTCAAGATCGGGAATCGCGTCCCAGCCCTTGCCTTCGGTGGCGATCGACAGGTTCATTTTCGCGGCGTCTTCGCCTTCTTCTCGTAAGCGGCGACGATCTTGCCCACCAGCGCATGGCGCACGATGTCGGCGGCGGTAAAGGTTACCTGAGCGATGCCGGAAACGTTCTTGAGGATTGCAGAAGCGTCGGCAAGGCCGGACGCCTGGCCCTGCGGCAAATCCACCTGCGAGGGATCGCCTGTCACAACCATGCGGCTGCCTTCGCCGAGGCGGGTCAGAAACATCTTCATCTGCTGGGGCGTGGTGTTCTGGGCTTCGTCGAGAATGACGAAAGCGGAGGCGAGTGTCCTCCCGCGCATGAAAGCGAGCGGCGCAATCTCAATCTGGTTTTCGGCGAGGCCCTTGGCGACGAGGCTGGCCGGCATCATGTCGTAGAGCGCATCGTAAAGCGGGCGCAGATAGGGATCGACCTTCTCCTTCATGTCGCCGGGCAAAAAGCCCAGGCGTTCGCCGGCTTCCACGGCGGGGCGCGACAGCACGATGCGATCGACTTCGCCCGCCATCAGCGCCTCCGCCGCGCAGGCAACCGCCAGGTATGTCTTGCCGGTGCCAGCGGGGCCGAGGCCGAAAACCATTTCGTTGCGGCGGATGGCTTCCACGTAGGTGCGCTGCACCGGCGTTCTGGGCGTCACCAGCTTGCGGCGGGTGCGGATCGCCCCCTCGCCCAAAGCTTCCTCGCCCGCGGCGTGGCTCATGCGGATTATTCCCTCAACTTCGCCGCGATTGATTTCATGGCCTTGCCTGGCGCGCTGATAAAGGCCGGTCAGCACGTCCCTGGCCTGGGAACGCGCCGACGCTGGCCCTCGCACCGACACGCGATTGCCGCGCGGCACGATCTCGACGCCCAAACGGCGTTCGATAAGGACCAGATGTTCGTCATGCTCACCGAAGAGAAGCGACAGGAGGCGATTGTCGTCGAATGCCAGGGAGAGGTTGTCGTGATCGGCCGCGATGGACTCGGGCTTCGTGCTGGCGCGGTGCGCCGTCGTCACGGGGGGATTCAACGTGGCCTTTCTCCTCTTGCTGGCGGGTAGACGGGAATCGTCATGCCGCTTCCCTACAATGCGCCGAAAGCGAATTTGTGCCAACTGCCTCGATTCGGGCTTGGATAAGATCGCCTGGTTTGAGGCCTTCGCCCGGCAGGTGGACGGCCTGAAGATAAGGCGAGCGGCCGATGAGCTGGCCGGACTGGCGGCCAGGCTTTTCGAGAAGGACCTCCAGGTCTTTCCCGACACAGGCCTGGTTGAAGTCCCGCTGCTGGCCTCGAAGCAGCGCCTGAAGCCGCTGGAGACGCTCATCCTTCACGGTTTCTTCGACCTGATCGGAGCGGTCCGCCGCGGGCGTTCCGGGGCGAGGCGAATATTTGAAGGAGTAGCCAGCCGCATACCGCGCTTCGCGCACGAGCTCCAGTGTCGACTCAAAATCTTTTTCCGTTTCGCCCGGAAAACCGACGATGAAGTCTCCGGACAGGGCGATGCCGGGGCGGGCGGCGCGGACTCGTTTCACCAAACGCAGGTAGTTTTCCGCGGTATGGCCGCGATTCATGGCCTTGAGCACGCGATCGCTGCCGGACTGAACGGGGAGATGCAGATACGGCATCAGCTTCGGGTTCCCGGCGTGTGCCTCAATCAAATCGTCCGTCATGTCGCGGAGATGGCTGGTCATGTAACGCAGGCGAACGATGCCATCGATCTTTGACAAACTTGCGACGAGGCCCGCAAGCGAAACGGTTTCGCCGTTCTCGGCAACGCCGTGATAGGCATTGACGTTCTGGCCGAGCAGCGTGAGTTCGCGGACGCCCAGTTCGGCCAGCCGGCGCGCTTCGGCTTCGACATCGGCGACGGGGCGCGAATATTCGGCGCCGCGCGTATAGGGCACCACACAGAAGGTGCAGAATTTGTCGCAGCCTTCCTGCACCGTGAGGAAGGCGGAAACCGAGCGTGTGAGCGGCGTGCGGGTTTTGGGCGCCGCGAGGCCAGCGAATTTTCCGGCCTCGGGGAACTCGGTTTCGATGACCGCTTTGCCGCTGCCGCGGCGCTCTTCGATGAGCTCCGGCAAGCGATGATAGGATTGCGGGCCGATCACCAGATCGACCGACTTGACGCGCGCGACGATTTCAGCGCCTTCGGCTTGCGCCACGCAGCCGGCGACGGCGATCAGGGTTTCCTTCCCGTGTTTCTCGCGGGATGTTTTGGCGCGGCGGAGCTTACCCAGTTCGGAGTAGATTTTCTCGGCTGCCTTTTCGCGAATGTGGCAGGTGTTGAGGACCACGAGATCGGCGTCGTCTGGTTCCGCGGTCAAACCATAGCCGATCGCGGCAAGCTGCTCCTGCATGCGCTCGCCGTCATAGACGTTCATCTGGCAGCCGTAGGATTTGACGAAGGCTTTCTTCATAAGGATTGGCTAGCGCAAATCGCGCCGCCGGTGAAGGGCGGTGGCGAGGCCGCGCCGCACGTCCGTTTCGCAGTCGCGGGCAATCTCCTTGCGGGCCTTGGGACCGGACATGCGGCGCGGCTCGTGGAAGATCAAGTCAACCTCGATGGGGCCGTTCGACACCGCTTCCCAGAGATGGACCGGAAGCTCCATGTCGCCGTACCAGGCATAGAAGGGACGCATGCGGCGATTCATCGGCAGATTGCGGTGGCCGCTGTAGGCAATGGTGCAGGGGTGAATGGCGACGCCTTCCAGATCCGCCGCGCCGAAATAGGCCGACTTGAAGGGCAAGACGCCGTTGCCGTCGCTGGATGTGCCTTCGGCGAAGAGGACGAGGACATCGCCATTCGCAAGGCGGGTCTTCATCTCGTCGCGGCCGACGCCGGTGGCGTGGCGGCGGTCTCTCTCGATGAAGACCGATCGCTGAAGCCTGGCCAGCGAACCGAAGAGCGGCCATTGGCCGACTTCGCGCTTGGCGACGAAGGAGAGCTTGGCCGCGGTGCTGAGGATGACGATATCGAGCCAGGAGACGTGATTGGCGACGATGAGCGCCGGTCCCTTCTCGGGGACATGGCCTTTGATGCTGACTTTGACGCCGAGTATTTTGGCGAGCCTGCGGTGGTAGGCCCGCGGGAAGCGCTCGGCCATACCGGGCCAAGCCACGAGAAGGATTTTCTGCACCGCCATGCAGGGTAGCGTCATGCCGAGGAAGGCCGAGAGTGTGAGCGCTGCGCGGACCCGATCTGTCATGGCTCACTCCAGCGCATCAGGATGGCCGCTTCGGGAGGGCCGTCTTCGCGCGCATAGTAGCCCTTGCGCTCGCCGGAAGCGCTGAAGCCTGCCTTGGCGTAGAGCTTTCGTGCTGCTTCATTCGAAGCCGCGACTTCGAGATGGAGATGGCGGATACCCGCCCTGCCGGCATGGGCCTTCAGGGCGGCGACGAGGGCCGCGGCGTGTCCCAGGCGGCGCCTTGGAGGTATGACGGCAAGGGTGAGTATCTCCGCTTCGTCCGCCGCGGCGCGGATGAGAGTGAAGCCTGTCGGCTCTCCGCCCGCCGAAACGATCCACGCCGCGCTACCGGGAGTGCCGAGCAGGCCGCGCAGGGCTTCCTCAGTCCACGGACGATCGAAACTCGCGGCGTGAAGCCTCGCGAGCAGCGCCGCCGCCTCTGGGCCGGCTTGGATCATGCGGCGTTGTTGAGCCTGCGGCTTGGCATCGGGAGGGCGGATGTAGAGCGGGGATGGCGGGTCCTTGGCTGGAAGACGCGCGGCGGCGAGCTTCACGAACCTTGCGGCGTCCGGAACATCGCCGGCCTTGCCGCGGATGACGTTCCATTCGGGGTTCACGGCGGCAAGAACGGACTCCGCGGCGGTTCCCAGAACCTCCGTGCGCGGGTTTGCGACAAGTGCGGCAGCTTCGGAGGGACTACCCTTACGTGCTTCCGCGCTCTCGATTCTTGAATTGTCGAAGTATGAGAAATAAACCTCTCCGAGTCCGGCTTCGGTGGCCACAACCACTGGAATCGCTGACGAAATCGCATTGGCGGCAATCGCTTCGAGACTCGTCAAAGAAACGAAACGTAGGTTCCGCCCCAGAGCCAGACCGCGGGCCATGGCTAGGCCGATGCGCACTCCGGTGAAAGTTCCAGGACCTCTCGTGACCGCAATCGTTTCGAGAGTTCCAAAAGTAATCTCCGCCTCCTCCATCACAGCCTTGACCATGGGAGCCAGCGCCTCAGCATGGCCCCGCTCCATGTGTTCGAGGCGGCTCGCCAACACGCGGGCACCAGCGGGGTCATAGACAGCGGCGGAACAGGCCGCCATCGAGGTGTCGAAGGCCAGGATCATGCGGCAGAGTTAGGCCGCGGCTGACGGCTTGGTCAAACCGGGCGGACCTCGGTCACCTGGGGCACGAAATGGCGGAGCAAATTTTCGATGCCGTGCTTCAGCGTGGCGGTCGAACTCGGGCAGCCGGCGCAGGAACCCTTCATGTTGAGGTAGACCACGCCCTCCCGGAAACCGTGGAAGGTAATGTCGCCGCCATCCTGGGCAACCGCGGGACGGACCCTGGTTTCGAGCAGGCTCTTGATGGCGCCCACGATCTCGCTGTCGGCTTCGTCGAAATCCTCGGCCGCGCCCGTCGTTTCCGCTGACGCAGCCCCCTCAACCACCGGCAGGCCGGAAAGGTAATGATCCATGATCGTTCCAAGAATGGCGGGCTTCAGATGCTGCCATTCGCCATCGGATTTGGTGACAGTGATGAAATCCTGACCCAGGAAAACGCCGGAAACGCCCTTTACTTTGAAGAGTTTACGGGCGAGCGGCGAGTCTCCTGTTTCGGTATCGATCCGATACTCTCTCGTGGCGCCGGGCAATACCGGCTGGCCGGGAATGAATTTCAGGGTTGCCGGGTTGGGCGTCGCTTCGGTCTGGATGAACATGTCCGATTTCCTTTGTCGGACATTCATATAGCGCTTTTTGGAACGATTTCAAAGTGGCGCTAGATCAACCCCACGATCTTCTTCACGTCGTGCATGATGGGGGCCGCGATCGCGCCCGCGCGAGCGGCGCCATCGGCGAGGACGTTTTCGATGTAGGCGGAATCAGCGAGGAGCCGGTTCATTTCTTCGGTGATGGGCGAGAGCTTGGCCACCGCCACATCGGCCAGAGCATTCTTGAAGGACGAGAACTGGCCGCCGCCGAACTCCCGCAATACTCCGTCTACGGATGATCCCGCCAGTGCGGCGTAGATGCCGACGAGATTTTCCGCCTCGGGCCTGGCTTCAAGGCCCTTGACTTCGGATGGCAGGCCGTCGGCGTCGGTCTTTGCCTTACGGATTTTCCTGGCGATGTCGTCGGCCGAATCCGTGAGATTGATGCGAGAGAGATCGGACGGGTCCGACTTCGACATTTTCTTGGTACCGTCGCGGAGCGACATGACGCGCGTGGCCGGGCCAGTGATGATCGGTTCGGTCAGCGGGAAATAGGCGTCGCCGAAACCCTGTTCCCTGATCTCATCCGCGAAATCGATGTTGAATTTCTGGGCGATGTCGCGGGTCAATTCCAGGTGCTGCTTCTGGTCCTCGCCCACGGGAACCGCGGTGGCGCGATAGATCAGAATGTCGGCCGCCATGAGGTTCGGATAGACATAGAGACCGACGCTCGCCTTTTCCTTGTCCTTGCCGGCTTTCTCCTTGAACTGGGTCATGCGGTTGAGCCAGCCGAGCCTCGCCACGCAGTTGAACACCCAGGCAAGTTCGGCATGCTCGTGCACGCGCGACTGATTGAAAATGATCGAGCGCTTCGGATCGAGACCGCAGGCGATATAGGCGGCGGTCACATCGCGAATGGCTTTGCGGAGTTCCTTGGGCTCCTGCCACACGGTGATGGCGTGCAGGTCTACCACGCAATAGAGCGTCTCGTGGGTCGATTGCATCTTGATCCAGTTCAGCATGGCGCCGAGATAATTGCCGAGATGCAGATTGCCGGTGGGCTGCATTCCGGAGAGAACGCGCGGGCTGAATTGGCTCATGGTGTGGACCCTCTATGATGATCGCGGCGGCCGCGGCCTTGGACAGCCGGCGGAAGACGCGGCCTTATGCCGGGGCGGCTCGCCGTTGCAAAGAATTATTTGCGGAAGGCCTGGCGGAACTCGGAAAGCCTGAACGCGCCCGTGACATGGGCGGCGGCGAAGTAGGAGACGAGACCCGCGGCGCAGAGGGCGATCAATCCCCACAGTGCCGCGGCGAAACCTGCCTTCCCGGAATAGTTTTCCGCGAGCAGCCAATTGAGGCCAAGGAGAACGCCCGTCATCACGGCGAGCGCCAGCACCATGCGCGGCAGTTTGCCGGTGAAGCGCTGGTCGGGGGCGTAGTGGCCGCGCTTCACCGCGGTTCCCACCAGAAGTGTTGCATTGACCCAGGCCGCGATGCTGGTGGCGAGGGCGATGCCGACATATTCGAGATAACGCGCGAGAATGAGGCTCGCCGCGATGTTCACCACGACGGCGGCGATGGCGAAATACATCGGGGCCTTGGTGTCTTCGCGCGCGAAGAAACCGGGCTGGAAAATCTTGGTGAGGGTGAAGGCGGGAAGGCCAAGCGCGAAGGCGGCCAGCACCGGAGCCACCGCGAAGCTGTCGGCGCGGGTGAATTCGCCGTGTTCGAAGACCGTGTGCAGAATAGGCCGGCCGAGGATGATCAGCGCCATGGCGGCCGGGAGCGTAAGGAACAAGGCGAATTCGAGCGCGCGGTTCTGGCTGTGAAGAGCGCCTGCCGTATCGCCTGCCCTCAGTTTCCGCGAGAGCGATGGCAGAAGCACCACTCCGATCGCCACACCGATCAGGCCGAGCGGCAACTGGAACAAGCGATCGGCGTAGTAGAGAAAGGCGACGCCACCGGCGAAACCTGTCGCGAGCATTGTCGCGATCAACAAGTTCACCTGCGTGATGCCCCCGGAGATCAAACCCGGCACGGAGAGGACCAGCACCTTCTTCACATCCGCCGTCAGCCTCGGCCAGGACGGCACGATGTTGGCGCCCGCGTAGTATGCGCTGGTGCCGATGAGCATGAGTTGCGCAATGCCTGAGATCGTGACTGCCCAGGCAAGGAAGCGTCCCGTGTCCGGCGAGTTGCCAAGGCCAAGATGCCAGGCGGCGAGCGTCATGATGATCACGACGATGTTGAGCAGGATGGGCGCCGCGGCGGGTGCCGCGAAACGGTTGAGGCTGTTCAAGATGCCGCCGAACAAAGCGGTGAGCGACATCAAACCAAGATAGGGAAAGCAGATGCGCGTGAGTTCCGAGGCGAGAGAAAGCTTTGCTTCATCGCCGGTGAAGCCCGGCGCGAGCAGCGGCATGAGCCAGGGCATGAAGATCATGGCGAGTGCGCAGAAGATCAGCATCCAGGTGAAGAGGACCGAGAGCGTATCGCGGGCGAAACCGAAGGCCTTCTCCTGTCCCTCGCCTTCCGCCATGCGCGCGAATTGCGGGACGAACGCATTATTGAAGGCACCTTCGGCAAAGAGTGCGCGGAACAGATTAGGCAAGCGCTGCGCAACGAAGAAGGCTTCTGCCACGGCCCGGTGCCGA
>JAAURV010000367.1 GCA_012032065.1 Hyphomicrobiales bacterium | reverse complement strand
CTCGTGGGAGAAGACCGATCTCGCGAAGGCGCTCAAAGCCGCGGTGAAGTGAGCGCTTCGAAACCGCGCCATCAGTTCTACGGGCGCGCAAGGGGAAACCCTTGCGCCGGTCATCATTCCGAACTGATGCAATCGCTGCTGCCCGAGGTTTCGCTCGATCTGGCGGCGCCCTCGCAGGGGTGGGGCCGAGGCGCTGGCTTGAAATCGGCTTCGGCGGCGGCGAACATCTGGCGCATCTCGCGGCGCTGCATCCCGAGGTTTCATTCATCGGCGCCGAGGCGTTTCAGAACGGAGTCGCCAAACTCCTCGCGGAGATCGAAGCGCGGCAGCTGCGCAACATCCGCATCCACTACGGCGATGCGCGCGAGCTTCTGGAAGCGCTGCCGGACGCGTCGCTGAATCGCATCTATCTTCTCTATCCTGATCCCTGGCCGAAAGAGCGGCACAAGAAACGCCGCATGATCGCGCCCGAAACGCTCAATCACTTTCATCGCCTGATCGCGCGTGATGGCCGCTTCTTCTTTGCCAGCGATATCCCGGATTATGTGGATTGGACGCGCGAGCACGTGTCCACCAATGGGGGTTTTGACGAGGTTTCGCGCAACACCGCCGAGCCATTCGAGAACTGGACCCGCACCCGCTACGAGGCAAAAGCGGTTCGAGAAGGGCGGGCGCCCGCCTATCTTGAATTCAGAATCCTGTGAACCGTGGCATTGTCATCATTCCGTCATATGGGGATATGCGCTAGTCCCAGCCTAGGGAATCGGGTCCGGAGGGGGCGCCATGTTCGACTTCATCAAGAAAATCATGCCACGCGAGGACAAGTTCTTCGACCTGTTCGAAGCGCATGCGGCGATGTCCTTGGCGGCCGCGAAATCGCTCCACGCGGTTTTCAACGGCGGCAAGGAAACGGTGACCAACTGTGCTGCCCTGATGCGTCACGAGGACGACGCCGACCGGATCACCGACGATGTCATGCAGGCAATCCGCAAGAGCTTCATCACGCCCTTCGACCGCAGCGACATCAAGAACCTGATCACCGCCATGGACGATGCGATCGATCAGATGAACAAGACGGCCAAGGTCATCCTGCTCTACGAAGTCACCAAGTTCGAGTCGAACATGCGCGAGATGGCGGGCGAATCCGTGCGGCTTGCCGAGCTTAGCTCCGAGGCAATGCCGCTGCTCCGCAATGTCGGCAAGAATTCCAACCGGCTGCATCAGCTCACCAAGCAAATGATCGAGATCGAGGACGAATCGGACCAGCGCAACGAGGATGGATTGAAGGCGCTTTACTGGGGCAAAGGCAAGAAGGACCCCATGGCCTTCATCGTCGGGGCGGAAATCTACGATCATCTGGAAAAGGTGGCCGACCGTTTCGAGGAAGTGGCTCACGTGATGAGCGGCATCGTCATTGAGCACGTCTGAGGCGAGGCCCACCTCATGGACATGACGCATGTCACCTTCATTCTGGTCTTCCTCGTCGCGGTGGCGCTGCTGTTCGACCTGATCAACGGCATGCACGACGCCGCGAACTCGATCGCCACTGTTGTTTCGACGCGGGTCCTGAAGCCCTTTCACGCCGTGCTGTGGGCCGGCTTTTTCAATTTCGCGGCGTACTATATCGGAATCTATTTCGGCTTCGAAGCGAAGGTCGCCAACACCATCGGCAAGGGCCTGATCCTGCCGGACCTCGTGGACAATGCGGTGGTGTTCGGCGCGCTCGCGGGCGCCATCGCATGGAACCTCATCACCTGGCGGTTCGGCATCCCATCGTCGTCGTCGCATGCGCTTGTTGGCGGCATCGTCGGCGCCGGCGTCACCAAGGCCGGCTTTTCGGCAATCGTGTGGGCAGGGCTGTCGAAGACGCTCTACGCCATCGTGCTATCGCCGTTCACGGGCTTTGTGCTCGGCATATTGATGATCGTACTGGTGAGCTGGCTCTTCATCCGCGCCAATCCGGCATGGGCCGACGGACTGTTCCGCAAGCTGCAGCTTGTGTCTTCCGCGCTCTACTCCATCGGCCACGGCAGCAATGACGCGCAGAAGACCGCGGGCATCATCGCGGTGCTGCTCTACTCGAACGGCGTCTATAGCGAATTCACCGTGCCAAGCTGGGTGGTGTTCTCGTGTTACCTGGTCATGGGAATTGGCACCATGCTGGGCGGCTGGCGCATCGTGCACACCATGGGCTCGAGGATCACGCGGCTTACGCCCCAGCAAGGCGCGTGCGCCGAAACCGCGGGCGCCATCACGCTGTTCGGCGCAACCGCGCTCGGAATTCCGGTGTCGACCACGCACACGATCACCAGCTCCATCGTGGGCGTAGGTTCGGCCAAGCGCGCCTCCGCCGTGCGCTGGGGTTTGGCGGGACGCATCGTGTGGGCGTGGATCATCACCATTCCGGCCACGGCGGCGCTGGCGGCGCTGTTCTATCTCGCGGGTTCGCGGCTCATGTGATGGCGGCGCGGCGGAAGAAACAGGTCGCTGCGCTGTGCTGGCGCAGGAGAAAGGGCAAGGTAGAGGTGCTGCTCGTCACCTCGCGCGAAACCAAACGCTGGGTGACGCCTAAGGGCTGGCCGCTTCCGGGCCTCCAGGACGTCACCGCCGCGCGGCGCGAAGCTTTCGAGGAAGCGGGCGTCGAAGGCCATGTGCGCAAGCGCTCGATTGGCCACTACGACTACGGCAAGCGCCTGGCGGGCGGCGAAGTTCAGCCCTGCCGCGTCACGGTGTTTGGGCTCGAAGTGACGCAGGAAAAGAAGAGCTGGCCTGAAAAACGGCAACGCAAACGCAAGTGGTTCGTGGCCGAGGCCGCGGCAAAAAAAGTCGACGAAGCAGGTCTTAAGCAAATCATCTCATATTTCGCGAGTTAACGCGCACCCTCCCCAACTTACGCCACCAAATGGGACACGACCTTTGCGGGCGAACTACAGGATTTTTGGGTCTCGGCACGCAGGCCCGCCACGGGAAGACGTAGAGTCGAGGGAGAATGGAGGATGCCGATTCCATGATCTGAAATTGTGCCTATCAAAGGATAATTGTCTGCTGCTTTCTTCGCCCTTGTGCAAATTTCCCCGAGCGCCTATATCCACTT
>JAAURV010000366.1 GCA_012032065.1 Hyphomicrobiales bacterium | reverse complement strand
TCGCGCAAGTGGCCTTCATTTTCATGGTCGCCATGGCCGTGGGCGGCGTGGCGTTCGCGCTGTTGTCGCCGATGTTCTCGGATCGGACCGACGCCAGACGGATCAAGGCGGTGGCCGACGGCGTGAAAGGCCAAGCGCCGCAGAAGTTGTCGCTGCGCGCGCGCCTCATGGCCGACGCCAAGGACGGTCGCCGCAAGCAGATTCAGGAAAGCCTGAAGCAGATCGAGGAACGCGAGAAGCAGCGCAAGAAGCGCCTCACGCTTCGCGCGCTCATTTCGCAGGCGGGCCTCGATATTCCCGTCCGCGTCTACTGGATCGCCTCGGCGGTCGCGGGTCTCGTGGCGGCCGCCGCGGTGTTTCTCGCCGGGCTTCCGTGGTATGCCGCGCCGGCCGCGGGCTTTGCCGGATTTCTCGGCCTGCCGCGCTGGGTCTTGGGCTTCTTGCGCAACCGCCGCCAGAATGTGTTCTTGAACGACTTCGCCGACGCCATCGACGTCATGGTCCGTGGTCTCAAGGCCGGCTTGCCCGTGACCGATGCGATGAAGGTGATCGCGGCCGAATCCGGCCCGCCGGTCGGTCCCGAATTCGTCGAAGTCGTGGAAGGCCAGCGGGTCGGCATCACGCTCGATCAGGGCTTCGAGCGCATGTACGAGCGCATGCCGCTCTCCGAGGTGAACTTCCTTGCCATCGTGATGGCAATTCAGTCGAAGACTGGCGGCAACTTGTCCGAAGCGCTCAACAACCTCTCCAAGGTGCTGCGCGACCGCAAGAAGATGAAGGCGAAAATTCGCGCGGTGAGCCAGGAAGCCAAGTCCTCCGCCGCCATCATCGGGGCGCTTCCCTTCGTCATCATGCTGGCGCTCACCATCCTGAACCCCGACTATCTCGATCCGCTGTTCTTCACCAAAACCGGCAACATGATGTTGTTGGGCTGCGGCCTATGGATGGGCACCGGCGTTCTGGTGATGCGCAAGATGATCAATTTCCAGGTTTGACGGAGAGCAGCGCCGATGTTCGACATGCTTTCAGCCCTGCTCCAAGTCGAGATGATGTTCACGGTTCTCGTGGGGTTCGCGGTTTTCGGAACGGTTCTCTCGGTCGCCGCTCCCTACTTCCAGTCGGATACGCTTCAGTCCCGCATGAAGACCCTGTCGGCCGAGCGCGACAAGCTCCGCGCCCAGCAGAAGGCGGCTCTTGCCGCGGCCAGCGACAATAAGCTGCGTGACAAGAAGAAGACGGGCCTCATCCCGCAGCTCGTCGAGGCGCTGAACCTGCACAAGCTTTTTGAGGCGGAAGCGTCGCGCGATCTGCTCCGCCAGGCGGGCATGCGCAGCGAACGCCATCTGGTGACCTTCCTCGCAATCCGCCTTGTAGCGCCAATCGTTGTGGGCGTGGTTGTGTTCATTTACGCCTCGACCATGTTCGCGGACCGGCTGACGCCGCCGATGCGGATCGCCGCCACCATGGGCGGCCTTTTGGCCGGTTTTTATCTGCCGTCGGTTTATCTCAGGAACCTCATCTCCCGCCGCCAGGAATCGATCAAGCGCGCCTGGTCGGACGCCCTCGACCTGCTTCTGATCTGCGTCGAGTCCGGCATGGCGGTCGAACCCGCCATGCAGCGCGTCGCCCGTGAAATCGGAAGCCAGTCAGTGCCGCTCGCGGAAGAATTGACCTTGACGGTGGCCGAGCTCTCTTATTTGCAGGACCGCCGCAAGGCCTTCGACAACCTCGGCAAGCGCACCGGCCTGATGACAGTGAAGTCGGTCGTCACCAGCTTGATCCAGTCGGAACGCTACGGCACGCCTCTCGGCACGGCGCTGCGCGTGCTCGCCCAGGAAAACCGCGACATGCGCATGTCGGAAGCCGAGAAGAAGGCCGCCGCGCTGCCGCCCAAACTGACCGTGCCAATGATCCTGTTCTTCCTGCCGGTGATCTTCGTGATCATCCTCGGCCCGTCGATCATCATGGTTATGAAGCTCGAGTAAGAGTCTGACTCAAAATGGAGTGAGCTCTTTCAAGGTCTTGCGAGGCGGCGGGTGATGAGGCGGATGCTGGCGAGCAGGACCCAGGCTTCGGCGGATGCGATGGTCGCTTCGAAGTCCTTGGCCAGACGGCGGCTGCGGCCGAGCCAGGCGAAGCTACGCTCGACCACCCAGCGGCGCGGCAGAACGATGAAGCCCTTGGCTTGATCGCTACGTTTGACGATCTCGATCGTCCACTGGCCGAGGCGGGCAAGCGCGCTTGCCAGTTTCTTGCCGGCATATCCGCCATCGGCGAAGACATGACGCAGCCAGGGATGGCTATGGCGGATGGAAGCGATGAGCCAAGGCGCGCCGTCGCGATCTTGCACGTCGGCGCGATGAACGACGAGGCCGATGAGGAAGCCGCAGGTATCGACCAGGATGTGCCGCTTGCGGCCGTTGATCTTCTTGCCCGCGTCATAGCCCCTGGGACCGCCCATTTCGGTGGTTTTGACCGATTGGCTGTCGATGATGCCGGCCGAGGGCGAGGCTTCGCGATCCTCCCTCTCGCGCGCCGCCATGACCAGCGCATGATTGATCCGCCACAGCGTACCGTCCTCGCGCCAGCGATAGAAGTAGCCCTGCACCGTCGAATAGGGCGGGAAGTCCTTGGGCAGCAGGCGCCATTGGCAGCCGGTGGCGAGGATGTAGAGAAGCGCATCGACGATGCAGCGCAGCTTGGTCTTGCGCTTGCGCCCCAGACGTTTCGGCGGCGGCATCCACGCTTCGATCAACGCCCATTCGGCATCCGTCGCATCGCTTGCATAGCGCAGCCCATCGCGCACATAGTGCGGCCGGGTGATTTCCGTCCACGGCATCGTGGCCTCCTTCGAATCAGACAATCCGAAGGGAATCACAGCCGGGCGAAATCACCCAGCCTTTCCAATCACATATTTTCAGTCAGGCTCTTAGAAGCGCCGGACGCAGTCGCCATCGTGTCATCCCCGGGATTGAGTGAAAGCCGAACAAGCACTTATAACCAAAATATGGGTAGTAAGGGCGCAATACGAGGGTTTCAAGTGTTTTACCTTAAGGAATGCCCAAAATTTGCTTTTTTTGGCCCGTCTTTGCTTGACCCAAGTTCCGCCGCCCCCAAATTTGACTTCCCTC
>JAAURV010000365.1 GCA_012032065.1 Hyphomicrobiales bacterium | reverse complement strand
GGCAAAAGCCCGACTTGCCTCAGCTCTTAGTCGAGCCCTTCAACGCCAATAGCCGCCGCAAGATCGCTGATATGCGCGAGTTGGCGAACCTTGACGCCACCGCTTGCGCCGTTCTTCTTCTGCGGCGGTGCGAGAGCGGCCGAAAAACCGAGCTTCGCAGCTTCCTTCAGCCGCAAATCCGCACGGCCAGCGGCGCGGATTCGCCCGAGAGCGCCACTTCGCCGAACACGACACATTGCTTGGGAAGCGGCTTGTCCGCGAGCGCGGAGATCAGAGCGGCGGCGACGGCGAGGTCCGCCGCCGGTTCGGTGATGCGCAAGCCGCCGGCGACGGAGAGATAAACGTCGCGTCCTGAGAATGAGAGGCCGCAGCGCGTTTCCAACACCGCGAGGATCATCGCGAGACGGGCGGAGTCCCAACCGACAACTGCGCGACGTGGCGTGCCGTACGCTGTTGGCGCCGCAAGCGCTTGGATTTCGACCAACACGGGGCGCGAGCCTTCGACGCCGGCGAATACAGCAGCGCCCGATGGCCGCTCGCCGGCGCCGCCGAGGAAAAGCGCGGAGGGGTTCGGCGTCTCCACCAAGCCTTGATCGACCATCTCGAACACGCCGATCTCGTCGGTGGGCCCGAAGCGGTTCTTGACCGCGCGCAAAATCCGGAACTGGTGCCCCCGGTCGCCCTCGAAATAAAGCACCGTATCCACCATGTGCTCGACAACCTTGGGCCCGGCGATCTGGCCTTCCTTGGTGACGTGACCGACAAGCAGCATGGCCGTGCCCGCCTGCTTGGCGAAGCGCACCAGCGCCTCGCACCCGGCCTTGAGTTGCGACACCGTGCCCGGCGCCGACTCGATCACCGGCGACCAGATCGTCTGAATCGAGTCGATGACGGCGGCAGCTGGCGGCTCGCCATCCGCCAGCGTGGCGATGATGTCCGACACATTGGTTTCGGAGGCGAGCAGAACCCCGCTATCGGCCAGTCCCAGGCGTTCCGCCCGAAGCCGCACCTGAGCGATGGCTTCTTCTCCGGACACATAGATCGTCCGGCGGCCTTGCCGCGAAAGCGCCGCCAAGGCTTGCAGCAGCAATGTCGATTTTCCGATGCCCGGATCGCCGCCAATCAAAACCCCGGAACCCGGCACGAAACCGCCGCCTGCTACCCGGTCAAGCTCCGCGAGCCCCGTAACAATGCGGGGCGGTGCAGGCGAATCACCTTTGAGACCCACCAATTTGACTGGTTTGCCCTTGGGCATAGAAGCGCCGCGTGCGCCGAAGGCTGGAACAGATTGAGATTCCTGGATAATCGAGTTCCAATCGCCGCAGGCATCGCATTTGCCCGACCACTTGTTGGAGGTAGCACCACAGGATTGACAGGAGAACGCCGCTGATTTGGCCATAGCCCAAACTACCATGGAACATATTAAGAACGCAAGAGGGTCGTTCACAAGCCTGTGACCCGAGGGAACGAACGGGCCGCCACAAGCATAGCTGTTTCGAGGAACTGCAACCTCGCAAATCACAATTGGAGGAAACCGTGACCAGGATCGTGAATCTCGCCACATGCACCATTTTCGCGCTCGCCATTCCGTCGCTCGTGAATGCTCAGCAGGCCGACATGAGTTTCTTCGTGACCAGCGCCAACCCCGGCAAGGGCGCCAATCTCGGCGGTCTCGAAGGTGCTGACGCTCACTGTGCCGCACTCGCCAAGGCCGCCGGAGCGGCTAAGACCACATGGCGCGCCTATCTCAGCACGACCGCTCCCCAAGGCGGCGCCGGCATCAACGCCCGCGACCGCATCGGCAACGGCCCGTGGCAGAATGCCAAGGACGTGGTCGTCGCGAACAACATCGATGAACTCCACTCCGGCAAGTCCAATGTGAACAAGGACACCGCGTTGACCGAGAAGGGCGAGGTCGTGAAAGGCCGCGGCGACGATGTGAACATGCACGACGTTCTGACCGGCTCCGATCCCCAGGGCATGTATTCGACAGCAGGCGGCGACACGAACTGCAAGAACTGGACATCGGACGGCGAAGGCTCCGCCATCGTCGGCCATCACGACCGCATCGGCCTCAAGGACACCCGCCACATGAAGTCGTGGAACTCATCCCACGGCACCCGCGGCTGCGATATGGAGTCGCTGAAGGGCACCGGAGGCGCCGGCTTGTTCTATTGTTTCGCAGCCGAGTAGCGCGAGCTTCGGCCCTTTGCAGTTTGAGGTTTCTGGTCTAGCATCGCCTCAAAATTGTCTGGGGGAGACGGGCCTTGGCCGAAATCGGCGCAAGCGGCAAAAATGCTGCGATAGACGTCGAGCGCGTGAGCAAAGTTTTCAAGGACAGGGCCAGGACCCTGTCCGCGCGCTCGACGATGTGTCGGTGACGATCCGAGAGAACGAGTTCTTCACGCTGCTCGGCCCATCCGGATGCGGAAAAACGACACTGCTGCGCCTGATTGCCGGCTTCGATTTCCCGACCGATGGCCAAATCAGACTCTACGGTGAGGACATCGCACCTCTGCCGCCCTTCAAGCGCCCGGTCAACACCGTCTTCCAGAACTACGCGCTGTTCCCGCACATGACAGTGGCCAAGAACATATCGTTCGGGCTGGAAATGCTGGGCAAACCGCGGGACGAAATCGACGCGCGCGTGTCTCGGATGCTGAAGCTCGTCCAGATGGAAGCCTTGCGCGAACGCCGCACCAGCCAGATTTCCGGCGGCCAGCAGCAGCGCGTGGCACTCGCCCGCGCGCTTGCTCCGGCACCCAAGGTGCTGCTGCTCGACGAGCCGCTCTCGGCCCTCGACTATAAGCTGCGCAAGGACATGCAGATCGAATTGAAGCGGCTCCAGCACGAAACCGGCATCACCTTTATTTTCGTCACTCACGATCAGGAAGAAGCGCTCACCATGTCGGACCGGATCGCCGTCATGTCCACGGGCAAGATCCGGCAGATCGGAACGCCGCGCGACATCTATGAGCGGCCGATCGACGCCTATGTCGCGACGCGGCTGGGCAGCCCGGGGATCAATCTGTTGCCCTGCGCCATCTTGCCGGAATGTCGCGCCCCGGCAGGGGCGGCGACAATTGGCGTGCGCACGGAGCATCTGCACATCCGCAAGGCGGCGAACGGATCGGCGGTCGGCAA
>JAAURV010000041.1 GCA_012032065.1 Hyphomicrobiales bacterium | reverse complement strand
GCGGGCCCGTCGTCACAAGATCGCCATTCTCGTCCCTATCGATATTGACATCCTGGCCGCGATGAACGTGAGCTTTGTAAACTGAACTTGAATCGAGTGCCGTTACGCATGACGCAAGCAGCGGCCCAAGCTTGTCTTGGTCCGTGAAGGTCTGCTGGATTTGCGCCACATATTCTGCGTTCGCTTTGCTAACTCCGCCTGCGATACCTCCGCCGCTGCGGGCAATAGTTTGGGACAGTGCCAATCCGGATTTGGCTTTATTCAATTCGATATCGATATTCTGGGCCTCGTCTTCAAGGGCCGCGCGAGCTTTCGTTGCTTGTTCTGCATCGTCAAATGCGGTTTCGTTTCCCGGCACACTCCGGTCAAGACCTGCGGTTTTAGCTATTGCCCTGCTTTCCTCGGCGCGTGCTTCAGACAACTCTTTGATGAGCGCAAGCTTGCGGTCGTTGAGAGCCTTAACTGCCTCCGCATTTTCCGCAACTGCACCAGCACCAGCGCTTCCTCCAGCAGCAGCGAGATCACGCCCGAATGCTCCTGCCGCCATCTCCATGCCGAGCAGCGCCACCATGGTCTGGTCCACGCGGCTGACGATCAGCGAGTAGGTGGCATCCGAGATTGCGCCGTTCGAATAGGCTTCGCAGGCGCGATAGAGGCCATCGCGCAGCAACTGCACCGTCGCAAGGCGCTCGCCGAGCTGCACGACCGCCGTCGACATCGACGCCGATACTTCCGCGTTGACATTGCCTCTTCCCTGAGCGGCGCCGGAGAACGACGCGGAGATCGCCTTCGACAGCGCCTCGGCAACATCTGGGCTTGGTTCGGCGCAGACGATGCGCTTCGGGCGGTTCTTGCCCCAGGACACATTGCCTTTGGTATTGGTGACAATGCGCTGCTTTGCATCGGTGACGACGCTCTTGCCGCCGTCCAGATAGTCGGTGCGATAGATCGATGACTCGCAACCGCCCAACAGGACCGCCAACGCAAACGGAACGAGCCGCAATCCTGCCGCCATGTCCACCACTCCCCTTACGCCCCTTGACGCCACTGTAATCTCAGGTTCCACAAACGCATCGGCGGCGGGGGCTTTTGAGCTTCCAAATTGCGGGACTGTTCATAACGCCGCCGTTACGGCGGGCAGACGGCACTCTTCCGCCACCATTCCTCAACAGCTTTTCCACAGCTGATGTGGATAAGTTCGCGAAGCATAACAGGCGCTTTAACCCAGTAGAACGCGGCGTCGGACGTGAGGTCAGCGGCGAGGCAGCGCGCATTCAATCCACACCTGTGGAAAACCTGCGCCCAGCCGCCTGATTGTGGCTCCGCTGCATCGCTCCTGTCTCGTTCGCAGCCTCTTTCGCGCCCTCAACAACGGCGCTAGCCTGCGGCCATCATCACCCGAGAGAGTTTCATGCCAATCCGCATCGCCGTCGTGGGCCTCGGCAAGATTGCCCGGGACCAGCACCTGCCCTGCATCGCCAAGAACCGGAACCTTAGACTTGTTGCCGGCGTCAGCCGCAATGCCAAGGCAGTGGGAGTGCCAAATTTCGAGACGCTTACCGATCTCATCAAGAGCAAGGTTCCCGTCGATGCGGTGGCGCTATGCACGCCGCCTTCGGTGCGGCTTGCCATGGCGAAGGAAGCGCTCGATGCCGGTTATCACGTGCTGATCGAAAAGCCGCCGACGCCGACCGTCGGCGAAATGACGGATATGATCGCATATGCCAGTAAGAAGCGCCGCGTGCTCTACGCCACATGGCACTCGCGCTACAACAAGGCGGTTGACGAAGCGAAGAAGCGGCTCAAGGGCAAGCATGTAAATTTCCTGCGCGTCACGTGGAAGGAGGATGTCAACAAGTGGCATCCGGGTCAGCAGTGGATTTGGGAGCCGGGCGGCTTCGGCGTGTTCGATCCAGGCATCAACGCGCTCTCCATCGTCACCAAGATCATGCCGGTGCCGATCTTTGTCGGGGGTGGCGTGATCGATGTGCCGGAGAATTCGGCAACGGCCATCGGCGCCGAGATCAAGTTCAAGCGCGGCGATGGCGCTGAGGCCGATCTTTCCATGGTGCTCGACTGGCGTCAGCGCGGCGAGCAGATCTGGGACATAGATGTGGGCACACGCGACGGGATGAAGCTCAAGCTTTCGAAGGGCGGTTCGGTTCTCGCCGTCAACGGCAAGACCGTCATGGAAGCGCCGCTCGAAGAATATGAAATGATCTATGAGAAATTCACGAGGCTCTTGAAATCGAAGACGACCGATGCCGACTGTTCGCCGCTGCAGCTGATGTGCGACTGCTTCATGCTGGCGCGGCCCAAGGTGACCCGGAAGTTCGAGTGGGATAAGTCTTGAGCGGAGCTACCTGCTCGATACCAACCGCACTTCTTTAGAGTTGCTGGCGAAAGCATTCATTTCCGCGACGAAGCGGGCGAAGGCGGGTTCGTCCTCCAGCAGAATGTGATTGACGCTTTCGAGCGGAACGAAGCGCGCGCCGGGAATGCCCGCCGCAATTGCGAGGCCGGCATCGAAGGGACAGATCACATCGTTCCGCGCATGTAGAACCAGCGTGGGAACGGCGACCTTTTTCATGGTCTCAGACACGTCGAGGTCACCAAAAGCATCGTGCAGCCGCCGCGCCATGGCGGGCTCCGCGGTCATGAGCTGAAGCTCGTTATACCAGTCCATCTGTTCCGGGCTGCCGCCCGGCATGAAGAGCGAGGTGAAGATCTGCCGGAACGCCGTGGCGCCCCTGGCCCAGCCTTCGTCAATCAAGGTTCCGAGTGCCGAACGCCAGGCGATCTCCTTGAGGTCGCCGCGAGCGCGCCAGCCCCTCGAGTAACCACCATACAGAATGAGCCTCGCCACCTTGTCCGGATGCCGCGCGGCGTATGTGATGGCGGTGGCGCAGCCCTGCCCAATGGCGAACAACGTGAAGCGCTGAGCGCCGATCGACGCCACAACTGCCTCGAGGTCAGCCACCATCGCGGCAACGGACAAATCCTCAACATGACGCGCCGAGAGACCGTTTCCGCGGCCGTCGTAGCGCACGAGCCTGTGCCGCTCGGAGATCGCTGCCAACCAATGCCCCCAAACCGGCCCATTCAACTCGAATTCCAAATGCGACATCCAGTTCGCGGCTTTGACGATCAAGGGGCCGGCGCCGCTTGAGGCATAAGCGATGTGGGTACCGTCCTTGGACTGGCAGAACTGGATGTCCTGGCGAATGGCTGGAACCGGGCCGGACGGCGAGGTGGACGCGGGCGATTGCCCGGCCTTCACCTGGCCGACAAACCGATATCCTTTGCGCGGAACCGTCTTTATCAGCGCCTGCCTGCCGCCATCGTCGCCGATAGCGGCGCGAGCGGCATTGATTCTGCTGGTGAGAGTCGACTGGGAGACGATGCGGCCGTTCCAGATCTTCTCGAAAAGTTCCTCGTGGCCTATGACCCGGTCCCGGTTATGAGCCAAATAGACAATGAGTTCGAAGACCTGCGGCTCGACCGGCACGGACTCGCCAGCTTTCCGGAGCTCGAACTTCTCCGTATCGATTTGGAACTGGTCGAAACTCACGATCATCGTGCCATCTTCCGTTCTGCGGCTTCCGGTTGAAGGCAATGGTATATCAAGGCCGTCTCAAGAAAAATCAAGACCGCCTCAAAGTCTCCGCAGCCTACTTCAGGTAGAATCGCCTGCATTCGAAACCAGCGTTTCCGGGGAATCACCCCGGGCGACGCAAGCGGCGTGCGTTATCGCCCCCGGCAACGCGCGCCGCCTTTCGTGCAAGGGAACCGCAACATGACCGATGCCGCAAGGGTCTTCGGACGCCGTCTCTTGAAACGCTTCGCCATGCGGGTTCTTCGCCACGGCGCCGAACATCTCGACGATCATGTGTTTTGCGGAATGGGTGTCGCCCGCGCCGACATCGAGGCCGCGATTGCGGGAACAAAGCGGTTGCGCTCCGGAAGATGCCGCGGCTCCGCGGTTTGCCAGATCGAAGCGGCGCCGCTCGGTTAGTCAGGCCTCGATACCTTCTCGCGCAGCCGTTACGGCATCTTCCGGCGTGCCGCTCACGTCCATGCGCCGCCATCCGATCTCGCCCAGATCGTACCCGAGTTGGCGCTCGAGAACCGCCGCGTCGGCATCGGAGGCATCGAGGCGGCGGGCATCAAGGCGCGTCCGAAGCATCCTTGGCGGAGCTTCGAGCCAGAGGCCATTGAAGCGCGCGCCGTGTTTCCTAGCCAACGCTTCGACCGCCGATCGTTCGCGCGGCCTCGCGAAGACGGCATCGAGGATGACGGAGTGGCCTGCGGCAAGTGCGGCTTCGGCACGGCGTATCACCTGTTGATAGACCTTCTCGGAAGCTTCTGGAGTGTAGGACTCGGAGGCAAGCCTTCCGGTCTCGGCGATGCCCGCCATCACTTTGCGCTCGATGTCGCTGCGGATATGGATAGCGCCGGGAGGCGCGCCGATCCCGGGAGCAAGCGACGCCGAGATTGTCGACTTGCCGGTGCCCGACAGGCCGCCGACGCAGACAAGGCGGGCTTCGCTTGGGTCCAGAAAAGAGAGAGCGGCGCGAAAGTAATCCCGCGCCTCGCCGCGCTGGCGGAACGAATGCGGCACCGGAAGTTCGCGAACGAGATCGGCCGTCACCAGTGCGCGCACGCCCGCGCGCATGGCGAGGAACAGCGGCAGAGCTTCGAGGCCTGTGAGATCTTCTTCCGAACGCCGCAGATGGAGGTATCTGTTGAGCACGATATTTGCAGCACGCCGCTGGCGATGGCGCAAGAGATCCATCAGCAAGAATCCAAGGTCGTAAAGCACATCGATGGTGGCGATCTTCTCGCTGAACTCGATGGCGTCGAAGAGTGCCGGCTTTCCGTCGATCACGGCGATGTTGCCGCAATGCATGTCGCCATGGCAGCGGCGGACAAGGCCCATGGTTGACCTGCGATCGAGCAATGGAGCGGCACGGCGCAGCAGCGCTGCATAACGGTCCTTGAAGGTTTTCGCCTCGGCTGCCGGGAATAAATCCGGCGATGCCGCAAAAGCCTGGTTCAGTTGCGCTTCAAGGCCACGCATGATCGCATGGCCGGGCACAGCTGCGGGTCGCGAAACGGCGTGAGCCTCGGCAGCCATTTGCGCCAGATCATTGGCCAGCGCATCGTCAATGCCGCGGATCACCTTCGCGGAGAGAATCGCCCGCGTATCGAAGCGCTCCATCACAAGCACAGGTTCGCCGAGTTTATCCGCCAGGGTGATGTAAATATCGGGAGCGTAGGCGCGATTGATCTCCAGCTCCCGCGCCAATACCGCGCGGCGCTTCTCGACTGTCGAGAAGTCGAGATAGGGCAGCTTCACCGGCTTCTTGATCTTGAACGCGCGGTCGACCACCAGAAACACATGCGCGGCGTGGGTTTCGATGTGATCGACGGAGGCGTTGGGGAAGCCCCAAGTCGCGCCTTTGAGGAAAGCCGGGTTCATGGATCACTACCTGCCAGCGTCCGCCATGCCCCGCTTTGACCGGAATCAATAAGGCAATTCAGAAACCCGTGAGGTCGGTGACCTTCACTTTGGGCGATTTGCCGAGGACGCGGCGCAGGCTCGCCTCGACAACGTCGCAGTCGTTGTCGAAACTGCCGTGAGCGATCGAAATCTGTTTGGTTTCCGAGGCCCTCACATCAGGCCCGTGATGGCGCTTGATGGACACAAGGCCGCTGGATTGCACGATAGCGGACCAGCGCTGAAAAAGCTTGTCATGATGCTGAGCATCGAACTCCATCTTCTTGCCCTTTCCGCTTTGCTTGAGTGCGATGTCGAGGCCAAGCAACGGGATTTTACGCTGTTCTTCCAAGGCGCGGCTGACAAGGTAGAGAAGCGATTTGCCGTAGGGGCCAACGGAGTCCTTGGTCTCCGCCTCGTCGGTAAGCACGTCGATATGCAAGGGAGCCTTCGCGAGCGCACCGCCTTTGGCAAGGGCCGGGCCGTAGTGGTCGATGGCGAACTCCAGCGTGCAGGCCGGAGCATAGAGGCCGCAGGACGCAAAGCCGAGACCGGCCCTCTTCGCGGCGCCAAACAGATGGCCGATCATGATCGAGCCTGCCGAATGGCCAAGCAAGTGGACCGGCTTTCCGCACTTGGCCAGAGCCCGCGCCAGCAGGTCCAATCCCGAACCCCGGCGCGACGCCATCTCCGCGTTCTGTTTCATTTGCGTCCAGACGGGTTTGCCGATGAATTTCTCGGCAGCCGCCTCGAAACCCAGGTCGAACGCATCGCGGGCGCGCTCGATTGCCGCGTCCACAATGTCGCCAATGCCGCGGGTGCGGATCGATCTGATCTGCTCCTCGAACTTCTTCACGTCATCCTGGGCAATCTGGCCCAAAGCTTCGAGAATACCGGTTCGCCAAACGACAAAAATCGGATGAATGCCGTTTTCGAGAAACCAGGGGCCGAGCCGGCAGGCTCGCGCAATGGCGGCTTCCTCGTCGTTGAGGCCGCCATGAATGTAGACGGCGACACTGCCGCAATCCAGTTCGGCAATCTTCTCCTCTGCGACTATCGTGAGTGCTTCGCCCGGAGTCTGGGCCTCCGGCAAGCGATCGATCAACACACCGTCATTGCCGAGAACCACGGCGTGTTCGTAGGCGCGCGATTCGGTCCAGGCCGGAACCGCGATGACGTTGGCCTTTCCTGCCGGCGGCTGCAGCGAGGCAAAAGCAGACGTCATCATGCTGCCGGACATTCCGGCGCCGGCCGCCGCGCTTCTTAGGCCAATGTTCATCGGCGCGCCAAGAGCGGCAACCCACGCGTCATATCCGTGCTTGATCCAGTCCTCGTAGGTGAGCAGCGCGAAACCGTTGCTGCCCCAGTCTCTGCCCCACGAATTCTGGACGATGAAACCGTCGCGCGTGTAGCCGACCAAGGCGAAAGCATGGCCGCCGCTCTCGCGGCCTCCCGGCTGAATGACGGCAAGCGCCTTTCCGTCGACAGACGTTTTCAGCGACGGCCGGCTCCAGCCGGCATGGACATCGGATGCGCAAAAAACCGCATTCACTTCGAAGATCGCCGCCTGCATGTCGGCGACCGATTTCGCGTTGACGCGGTAATAGGCGCCGAGCGGCCGCAGAGCCGCATCGTAGGACCAATCCTCGGCCGGGCGCTTCTTCGGCGATGGCCAAACGTCCCACTCGCAGACGCCGTGCTTGTGCCAGCCCTTCATGGCGCCCCGGCAACTTGACCAATCGTAGCCTTCGCCCTCCCATTCGTCGTGAATGCGGGCGTTGCGGAACAACATATGGGCGCTCACGATCGGCGGCCTCGGTGGCGTCAGCGAAGCTTTGGGTGCCTTGCCTTCATCTTTGGCCGCCGCAAATTGACGAAGCGCCAGCCGCCAACGCGACCAATAAATGTAGTTGATCACGGCCGCGAGGCCAAAACCGGTACAGGCCCCTTCTTCGCCCTGATCGAGGATGAGCTTGTCGTTCACATAGGCTTGCAAATTATCCTTGATCAAATGCGACGGCGGATATTGTTCCGGCAGGGAACGAAGCGGCGGCTGGTAGGGCCGGTCGCGGAAATCGACGCGATCGGGCCGCGCAACTAGATTTCTTCCGAGGTCCATCCGTGCTGGCATGTGCGTCTCCCATTGGAAACGCCCGCCAGACTATTACGCCATGCGATTTGCCGCAACGACCGAATCGGGATGATCAAACTCTGTGGCGGAGGGTGGACGAGAGAGTTGCCGGTGATTGAGTTCGGAAACTCGGCTCAATTGCGATTGATCTTATCCAGGCTGCTTGCCGCAACCGCGGCGATGATGATAACGCCGACGATAATGTCGCGGACATAACTGTCGACGCTCAATTGCGTAAGGCCATTGCTGAGGACTCCGAGCAGCAGCACGCCGATCAGAGTGTTGAGCACGCGGGGCTCGCCATTGCGGCTGATGGTCATACCGAGAAACACAGCGGCGATGGCGTCCAACATCAGGCCCGACCCTTGCGTCGGGTTGGCGGAGGCGACGCGGCTTGCATACATGAGCCCAGCCAGCGCTGCGCCCAGGCCCGCTGCCGCATATGCCATGAGCCTCAACCGCTTGACAGGAATGCCGGCAAGGCGCGCGGCTTCCGCATTGCCGCCCATGGCATAGAGGTGTCGGCCGAAGACCATTTTCTCCAGCACGAACCAGACAATGGCGAGGGTCAAAACCGCAATGATCGTCAGGTTTGGGAGGATGACAGTGATTTCGCCGCTCTGCCACAGCGGAATGCCGCCACGCGCAAATACCCCGAAGGCTTCGGGAATATCGGCGCCAAAAATGGTCTTGCCGCCGCTTGCGAGAAAAGCGGCGCCGCTGAATACCGTGAGCGTACCCAGCGTGGCGACAAAAGGCAGGATGCCGACATAGCTCACCAGGAATCCGTTGAGCACTCCTCCAATGAGTCCTGCCAGCAGCGCGAGGCCGATACCAAGCGGCACCAGACCCGTCTCACGGAAAACCACCGCCGCCACAATGCCGGCAAGGCTCGCCATCGAACCGACGCTCAAATCGAAATCGCCCATGGCCATGACGATGGTCATGGCGAAGGCCACGACAGCCAGCATGCTCATCTGCTGGGTGACGTTGAAAATGTTCCGGCCGGTCATGAAAGTATCCGGCAGCAGGAGCCAGAAACCAAGCAGAAGCAGCATAAAACAGGTGAGCGTGCCGTAGCGCCTGAAATACTGGAGCAGACTGGCCGGATCGTTTTCCGTCTCCGCCACGGAGCCTATTCGTTCACGTTTGCGGAGGTGATAAGCTTCGTCGGCACATAGATCACGCCTTGCTTGATCTTCTCGCCGGACAGATGGCGCTTCACGGCATCGGCCACGGTGGCGCCGATGCCTTTGAAGTCCTGCGCCATCGAGGCCTCGAAATTGCCACCTTTGCCGATGGCCTCACGGGCCTGCGGATTGGCATCGATGCCGGTGATCACAATTCCTTCGCCGGTCCTGCCTGCAGCCTCGATTGCCTGCAATGCGCCAAGGGCCGGCTGGTCCCATGCCGCCCACACCGCGCTGATCGCGCCCTTCTCCGGATTGGCCGAAAGGATAGCTTCCATCTTGGCCCGGCTGTCGGCAATGCCGCCGTCCTGCACGTCGGGCGTTACGCGATCGAGCACCTTGATGCCGGGATTGTTCTTGAAAATGGTATCGGCAATCACGCCCCGCTGCTGCACTGGCGGGAAAGCATCGAACACGAACATCACCACATTGCCCTTGCCGCCGATGCGGTTCGTCACATAGGCCGCTGTATCAGCCGCCATGGAATATCCGTTGCTCGTCACGTTGGTGACGAGCAGCGGCGTTGCGCCGGCATCCATGCCGAAGACGGGAACGCCCGCGGCCTTGGCGGCCTCAAGACCCGCCGCCACCTGCGAAGGATCGACATTGATCACGATCGCGGACACCTTCTGGTTGGCGGCATCCTCGATGCGGGCGATGGCCGCAGCCACGTCACCCTTGGTGTCGACGACATTGACCTCCCAACCGAAATCCTTGGCCTTGGCCTGGAAGGCCTCGACATAGAACTGCGTACCGGGCTGGGCGAGGTATGGCGTAATGACGGCTATTTTGTCCGCCGCGGCGGCGGCATGGCTTGCCGCCATCATGGCGACGGCGGCGAGCGCTCCCACTATGTTCCTGCGTTTCATGTTCCTGCTCCCTGCCCTGGATTTGCGTCGAACTTGCGTGAGGTAGTGAAATCAGCACAATCATGTTCCGGGAGCAAGGACGGGCAGAATGCTGATTGGGATCGATGTGGGCACAACCGCCGTGAAGGCGGCACTGTTTGATTCCGAGGGGCGAGTGCTCAAGACCTATGGAGAGCGCCACCCGACTTCAAGGCCCTCGCCTGGCCATGCAGAGCAGAATCCGAAGGACTGGATGGATCGTGTGATGCAGGCCCTGCATCATTTGAGCGAAGGTGCAACATCCGGAGCGATCAAGGCCATTGGACTTTGCTCCCAAGTGAACACGCATGTTTTTGCCGATGACACGGGAGAACCGTTGCTGCCAGCCTTAACCTGGCAGGATGGCCGGGCTGCCGACGATGCTACACTGCTCGACCAACAGGTGAAACTAGAAGATAAACTCCGGTGGTGGGGAGCCCCGCTGCCGATCGATGCAAGCCATGTGCTGGCGCGAATGTCATATGTGGCGCTGCGTCATCCGGATATCTGGCGTAAGACCCGCTGGGTTCTGGCGCCGAAGGACTACTGCATCCTGCAGTTGACCGGCGAAGTCGTCACTGACCCGATGACTTGTTTTGGAGTCATCGACCAGTCGCTAGCGCCAATAATGAGGCTCATCGATCTGGTTCCAGGTGCTGCTGCGCGCTTGCCGCCCATTGCCGGCTTCACGAAAGTCATTGGCAAAATCAGAATTGGTTTGCCGTATTCAGGCGTTCCTGTGGTCACCGGCGCCATGGACGCGTGGTCGGGGCTGTTTGGCGCCGGTGTTAGCGCCGATGGGCAGTGTGTCTACCTAAGTGGCACCAGCGAAATCCTTGGCATTGTTTCGCCGGGCAGAGCGCCGACTCCGGGTGTCATCGCATTTCCCGAATGCGAAGGTGTCGTGCTGCATGCAGGGCCGACACAATCGGGTGGCGCTTCGGTGGAGTGGCTGGCGCGGCTTCTGGGACGAACGACCGCAGAAATCTCGGCACTTGCCGCGCTCGCCGAGCCTCAGCGTGTGCCGCTGTTCCTGCCGCATCTCGACGGCGAGCGCGCGCCCTTGTGGGACGTGACATCGCGCGGTGCCTTCTCGGGGCTCACATCGTCGGCCGAAGCGCCCGAGTTCGCACGCGCGGTTCTTGAAGGCGTGGGATACTCCGCGCGCCTCCTGCTCGAGAGTCTTGAGGTCTCCGCCTGCCTCAGGCCACAGGCGATCAATCACTCGGGCGGTGGGGCATCGTCCGATATCTGGTGCCAGATCCGTGCAGATATCCTGAACCGGCCGCTGCACCGGACAGCCATGAGAGATGCGGGCGTTCTGGGCGCGGCGCTCATGGCCGGCGTGGGAGCCGGGATGTTTCCATCACTGAAAGCTGCGGCGCGCGACTTCGTGAGGATGGACCGCACTTTCATTCCAAACCCGGCTGCGCAGGATCGGCACCGGCGGCGTTTTCGAGCAATATCAACAGCTTTACAGGCAGCTCATTCCGCTTTACCGCGGAGAGGCATAGCAACCCTAACCCCGGCGGCGTTCGCGGCGGGCGGCTCCTGCGGCGGCGGTGTCGATGCCTTTGGCGAGCACCGAGACCGGGCCCAAACGTTGCTCGACCAGTTCGATCGAGGGACGCTCGCCCTTGTTGTAGGTCTCAAGCGATTTGCGCATGGCGGCGAGATGCTCCGGGCTCGTGCCGCAGCAGCCGCCGATGATTTTCGCGCCTGCATCGAGCGCAATCCGCGCATAGTCCGCCATCAGCTCCGGCGTGCCGGTGTAATGGATGTGGCCATCGACATATTGCGGGATGCCGCAGTTGCCCTTGGCCACAACATGCGCATCGGGGCGCGAAGCGGTGATGCCCATGACGGTGGCGACGAGCTCGGATGCGCCGACGCCGCAATTTGCGCCAATGGCTGCGGGCTGCACCGGAAGCGAAGCCGCGAGCGCGCCGAAGGCCGCGGGCGTAATGCCCATCATGGTGCGGCCGTTGGTATCGAAGCTCATGGTGGTGACAATCGGAAGTCCCGCTTTCGCGGCGCCTTCGACGGCAGCGCGGAGTTCCTCTTCAGAGGACATGGTCTCGATCCACAACACATCGACGCCGCCCTCGGCCAGCGCCTTCGCCTGTTCTTCGAAAGCGGCGACACCCTCTTCGTGGGAAAGCGTGCCGACAGGCTGGAAGATTTCGCCGGTGGGACCGATGGAACCCGCTACGAAAACCGTGCGGCCGGCCGCATCGGCTTCCACGCGCGCGTTTTTCACCGCCGCCATGTTGAGTTCGCGCACACGGTGCTGATCGTTGTGCAGCTTCAGGCGATGGCGGTTTCCGCCGAAGGTGTTGGTGAGAATGATGTCGGCGCCCGCTTCGATGAAACGGCGGTGCAAAGAGCGCACCCGGTCCGGATGGTCGACATTCCAGAGCTCCGGAGCATCGCCGGATACAAGGCCCATCTGGAAATAGTTCGTGCCCGTGGCGCCATCGGCCAGAAGCCAGGGGCGCGTAGATAGAGCTTCGGTAAAGCTTTGGCGGGACATGGTCATCCTCAACTATATAAAGAAGTCTTTATATGATTTTCAGGGCGCTTGCCAAGCCCCAAAGGACGCTTTGGACGCCAAAAGCGTCATGCGGGAATTGATCCGGAATTCGTAAGGATCACAAGCGGTTGGCGTGGCTTTGCCATCGCGGATGGCGGTCAGCGCCGAGGCGAGATCGGCAATGTCGGCATGGTAGAGGCGAGGTGCCGGTGCATCCGGCGCTTCGCCATGGCCGCAGAGGATCGTGGTGACGGGCGCGATTGTGTCGCGGAGGCGCAGGACGGTTTCGAGGTAGCCGGGAAGGTTGGCATTGGGGACTTGGGCGTAAAGCGGGCCGGGATAAACAAGATCCGCGGCGAGCAGGAGATTTCGAGAAGGGATGTGCAGCGACACCGACTCTGGCGAATGGCCGGGGGTGTGAAGCAGAGTGGCGGAGAGGCCGCCCAGATCAATTGTTCCGTCTACGGATAACCACCTGCTGGCTTTGACGTTGATCCAGGCCCTGCTCTCCTCGGCGCCGAGCACATAATCGTAGGGCGGTTCGATGAGACCACTCTTTTCGAAAGATCGCAACAGCGGCAGATCGGCGAAGGCGATGGTCTCGAAGTGTTTGAGATTGCCGATGTGGTCATAGTGCAAGTGCGACGGCAGCACGGTGAGCGGTTTCTTCGTCAAACTATCGACAACGGGCTTGATGTTGCGCTCGCCAGGGCCGGTGTCGAAAAGCATCGCTTCGCGTTCGCCTTCGAGCAGATAGCTCCAGTTCAGTTGCTCGTACTTGGGTTCGCCAATCGCAAAGACGCCCTGTGCAATGTCCTCAACCACATACCAGTCGTCGAACCAGCGCATCATGCGCGTTCGGCGCCGTAGTAAAGCGAAGATACATGTTGCGCCTCGGCGAAGAAGAGCCAACGCTCGACGGCAGCGGCTGCAAGGGAGAAAGGGGTAGCGAAAAGGAAGATCGCCGGGTTGACCAGCAGCGAAAGCGCTGCGGCGGCAAGCGCTGCGATGAGCAAAACAAACACGATGAGACGTAACTTCAACGCATGCTTGCGCGCGACGGCGTAGCCCATCTCTTTCATGATGAAGTTGGTGGAGGTGTGCGGAACCTCCCATTGGCGAACACCAGGGCCGAGGCCGGTGGCCGAGGCCATGGTGTAGGTGCGGGGTCCCGCGTCGATCGAGCGCCAGTAGAAGAATTTCACGATTGCCGCCGCGATCAGCGCAAGCCCCGCGATCACGGCTTGCGCGGTCTGGAAGCGGCCGAAGAACCACGCGATTGGCATGAGCAATGACGCGCCGGTTGCTAGCGCGAACACGAGATAGGCTGGAACCG
Organism: Hyphomicrobiales bacterium; assembly: GCA_012032065.1. GTDB lineage: Bacteria > Pseudomonadota > Alphaproteobacteria > Rhizobiales > Aestuariivirgaceae > Aestuariivirga. Next base: position 1,305 of record JAAURV010000041.1, on the reverse strand, counting down.
TCAGCGGATGGCGCCACGCGCGGATGGTTTTGAGAGACGAATAGATTTTTCCCGTGAAGAAGACGGTGATCGCGCACATGATGGCGGTGACGATGCCGAGCGGTGCAATCAATTTCGGCGCATCGATGAGGCCCGACCACACCGCGCCGAACGCCAGCGTCACGGGATAAGTCAGTACCGCGGCGATGCCCTCCCTCGAGAGCCATGACGAACGCCACTGCGAGAAGGCGCGCCAGAAGCGTTCCGGGCGGCCCAGATGGAAAGTGGAGGAGAGAAGCCCGGTTGTGATGAGCGCGAGCGCAATGAGGAGTGCCGTCAATGCGAAGGCGTAACTCGATGCCTGCCCATGATTGACGCCCACGAGACCCAACAGCGCCAGCAGGCCATAGCCCGCGCCGGAGGCGACCGTGAAGAGAATGACCGAGTACGCTGGATGCACGCGTTCAGCCTTCCAGCAATCCGGAACGGTCTTCGGCGGGCGCTTCCATGCGCCGATCGTTCTCGCGGCCGCGGCTCAGAAGGCGGTCGGCCCAGGCGAAGAGACTGTCCATGGCCGAGCCATCGCCCTTCGGCAGCGCTTGCTTTGGAGAGTTCGTGGCATCGCGCCTTGCGCGCGGCGGGAGATATTTGTTGACCGGTTTGTAGCCCATTTCGGGCAGGAGATCGTAGCCGCCGCGCTTTGCCACCAGTAACGACACAGCGGATTGAGGATCGCCCAGATCGCCGAAGTGACGCGCGCCGGTGGGGCAGGCTTTGACACAGGCAGGGATCCGGTCCTCCTCAACGAAATTTTCGTTGTAGATGCGGTCGACGCAGAGCGTGCATTTCTTCATGACGCCGTGGCTATAGTCGTATTCACGCGCGCCATAGGGGCAGGCCCAGGAGCAGAGCTTGCAGCCGATGCAGGTTTCGGGATTGATCAGCACGATGCCATCTTCGGCACGCTTGTAGGACGCGCCGGTCGGGCACACTGTGACGCAGGCCGGCTCCTCGCAATGCAGGCACGAACGCGGAAAATTCACGATGCGCGAGTCGTCTCTCCCCTCTTCGCGCGCTTCGTAGCCATGAATGCGGTTGAGCCAGACGCCCGAGGGATCGCTGCCATAGGGCGCTTCGTCGCTTAAGGGCGCGGAGTAACCCTGGGTGTTCCATTCCTTGCAGGAGGTGGCGCAGGCCTGGCAGCCGACGCAGGTATCGAGGTCGATGACGAGGCCGAGTTTCTTCGCGGATGGTGGAGGGAGGGAGGTCATAGTGTCGCCAGAACGTCACCCTTCTCCCATCGGGAGAAGGTGCCCCGAAGGGGCG
>JAAURV010000364.1 GCA_012032065.1 Hyphomicrobiales bacterium | reverse complement strand
GCGCTGCCAATGGCGGCGGCATGGGTGCCGGAAATCGAAATCGGGCTGCCGTTCGCGTTGAAGAGGCAGAAGAGCTTGGCATCGGCGGGGACGGCCGCGCGCTTTCCCAGCATCTTGATCGCGTCCTTGCCATCGATCTCGCGGATATAGGCCAGCGCGCCCTCGCCGATATGGGCGAGTTCCTCGGGCGAAATCGTAGCCAGCTTCTTGATGTCTTCGTTGTTGGTGTTCATCGTTTCAATCCTTGATCTCAATACGCCGAACCAGGCGTTGCGGTTCCGGCTGCCGCAGCTCAATTGCGAGAAGTCCTGCTTCCAGAGAAGCACCCTTCACTTCCATTCCGTCGGCCAGCACGAAGCTCTTCTGAAATTGGCGGGCGGCAATTCCACGATGCAGGAAGGCCTTTCCCTCCTCTTCCGTCTGCCGGCCACGAATCACAAGCTGGTTCTCTTCCTGAGTGATTTCCAGTTCCTCGCGGCGGAAGCCCGCCACGGCAAGTGAGATGCGGAAACGGCCGCCGCTTCCGTTCACGCCATTGAGGCGTTCGATGTTGTAGGGCGGATAGCCGTCCGCGGAGGCCTTGGAGGCCCTATCGAGATGCCGCTCCAACTCGTCGAAACCGAGCAGCAGCGGAGATGAAAACAGCGATGCACGCGACATCAATCTTGCCCTTTTGCAAGCGGCTTGCGTGGCGAAGCCCGAATGGCGCTCCGTCACGGCCCTCTATATGTTGTGACAGAATGGCTGTTTCAAGGAGGAGCCGTGGCAGGTGTCGAGGGCCGGGTGGGCGTCCACACGTGAGCGCGGGAAAGCTGCTCCGGCAGCATGCTTTCACCTCGACCACCCCCATGCAAAACCCGGAACTTGTCGTCAACTGCCGGGCAGGCTCCACAGCCTGTCTGAATAAACAGGGAGAAATCAGATGTTCAAGAAACTGCTCGCCACGGCCGCGTTGACGGCCATGATGGCGGCGTCGGCGTTTGCCGCGGACGACAAGCCGGCCATCGTCTTCGATATCGGCGGCAAGTTCGACAAATCGTTCAACGAGTCGATGTACAACGGCTCTGAGAAGTTCAAGACCGAGACCGGCGTTGCTTATGGTGAGTTCGAAATCGCCAACGAGGCGCAGCGCGAACAGGCGATCCGCAATTTCGCCGATCAGGGTTATTCGCCGATCATCGCGGCAGGCTTTGCACAGGCCGCGGCCGTCGAGAAGGTCGCCAAGGAATATCCGGATTTGAAATTCGCCATCGTCGACATGGTGGTCGATCTGCCGAACGTGCAGTCAATCGTGTTCAACGAGCATGAAGGTTCCTATCTCGTCGGCGTGATGGCCGGCATGGCGTCGAAATCCGGCACGGTTAGCTTCGTGGGCGGCATGGACATTCCGCTGATCCGCAAATTCGCCTGCGGCTACGTGCAAGGTGTCAAGGCCGCCAAGGCCGACGCCAAGGTGATCCAGAACATGACCGGCGACACGGGTGCAGCCTGGAACGATCCGGTGAAGGGTGGCGAGATCACCAAGAGCCAGATGAGCCAGGGTTCGGACGTAGTTTATGCGGCCGCCGGCGCCACAGGCCTCGGCGTGCTCAAGGCAGCCACCGAAGGCGGCGCGCTCGGCATCGGCGTTGATGCCAACCAGAACTACCTCTATCCCGGCAAAATCCTCACCTCGATGCTGAAGCGCGTGGATGTGGCCGTCTATAATGTCATGAAGTCTGGCAAGGACGGCACCTTCAAGCCAGGCTTCCAGGCCTTGGGCCTCGCCCAGGATGGCGTTGGTTATTCCGTCGACGAACACAACAAGGCGCTGGTGACACCTGAAATGGCGGCGGCGGTTGAGAAAGCCAAAGCCGACATCATCGCCGGGACCATCAAGGTTCACGACTACATGTCGGACAACAAGTGCCCGGCTGAGTAACTACGTTCTCTCCCGCATGCGGGAGAGGACTGGGGCCCGCGCCGCTCAGGCGGCGTGGGAAAGGCGAGGGGAAGTCAGAACACTGGGATCGAGCGTGGGACGTACAACACTTGCTCACTCTCCCACTCGCTTGCGCGATGGGCCCCCTTCCTCTCCCGCTGTGCGGGAGAGGACGTCCATGACTCCCGCCATCGAACTCATCGGCATCGACAAGCGCTTCGGGCCGTGCACGCCAACAAGGATGTCAACCTCTCGATCGCCCAAGGTTCGATCCACGGCATCATCGGCGAGAATGGCGCCGGCAAATCGACGCTGATGTCGATCCTCTTTGGTTTCTATCACGCCGACAAAGGCGAAATCAAAATCAAGGGCCAGCCAGTCCGCATCAAAACCTCGACCGACGCCATCTCTCTCGGTGTCGGCATGGTGCACCAGCACTTCATGCTGGTCGATCCGTTCACGGTTCTCGAAAACGTGGTGCTGGGTGCCGAAGGCGGCGCCATGATCGGCCCTGCCCTATCGCGCGCGCGCGCTGAACTCACTCGCCTTGCGCACGAGTACGAACTCGATGTCGATCCCGACGCGGTGATCGGCGAGTTGCCGGTGGGGTTTCAGCAGCGCGTCGAAATTCTCAAGGCCTTGTTCAAGGGTGCTGATGTCTTGATCCTCGATGAGCCGACCGGCGTGCTGACGCCGGATGAGGCTGATCACCTGTTCCGCATCCTGGGGCAGCTGCGCGATGAGGGAAAGACCGTCATCCTCATCACCCACAAGCTGCGCGAGATCATGGCGATCACTGATCGTGTGACAGTTATGCGGCGCGGCGAAGTGGTCTCGACTTTCGAAACCAAGAACACCAATGTGGGCGAGCTTGCGGAAGCCATGGTCGGCCGCCGCGTCCTGCTCCGCGTCGACAAGAAACCGGCAACGCCAGGCGACGTCGTGCTCGATATCAGGAACCTCACCTGGAAAGACAGGAAGGGCATCGCGCGCGTCGACAATGTTTCCTTCAATGTGCGCAACGGCGAAATCGTCGGCATCGCGGGGGTCTCCGGCAATGGGCAATCGGAACTGCTCGATTGCATCGCCGGCATCACGCGGCCGGCAGCGGGCCAGATCGTCTTCGAAGGCAAGGACATCGGCATCCTCGGCGATCCTGCGCATGTGCGCGCAGAGGGCCTCGCTCATATCCCTGAAGACCGGCAGAATCGCGGACTCATCAAATCCTTTGAT
>JAAURV010000040.1 GCA_012032065.1 Hyphomicrobiales bacterium | reverse complement strand
CTTGCCGTCCTTGCCGGCGAAGACTTCTTGCCGTCTTCACGTCCATCACCGATTGATGGATGTGCATGGAGGAACCAGGCTCGTTCTCGTGCGGCTTGGCCATGAAGGTGGCGTACATGTCGTGCTTCAGCGCTGCCTGGCGCACGGTGCGCTTGAAGAGGAAAACCTGGTCGGCGAGTTCCAATGGATCGCCGTGATTGAAGTTGATCTCGAGTTGCGCCGGACCGCTTTCGTGGGAGAGCGTATCGACATCGAGTTCCTGCGCCTCGCAGAAATCGTAGATGTCCTCGACGATCGGATCGAAGTCGTTGGCGGCATCGATGCCGTAAGCCTGGCCTCCAGGCTCCTTGCGGCCGGAGCGGCCGACCGCTGCATCGAGCGGATAGTCGGGGTCGAGGTTCCTCTTCACCAGATAGAATTCGAGCTCGGGTGCAATGACCGGACGCCAGCCCTTGTCCTTGTAGAGTTTGAGAATGCGCTTCAACACATGGCGGGGTGCGATCTCGACCGGCTCGTCGTTCAGGTGAAAGGCATCGCAGATCACCTGGGCGGTCGGCTCGGTGTACCAGGGCACGAAGCGGACAGTATCGGCATCGGGCTCCATGTAGATGTCGATGGCGCTGTCGCTCACCGCCGAGGTTTCGCTGACGTAGCGGCCGTTGATGGTGAGGGTGAAGACTTCCTCGGGGATGCGCAATCCCCGCGACTTCTGGCCTTTCAGGAATTTCTTGGGCGGCAGGATTTTACCGCGCGCCGTGCCCGACATGTCGGCGACCAGGCACTCGACCTCGCTCACCTTGTTGCCGGTAATGAATTCCTCGAATTTTGCTTGACTCATGATGCCCCTGGGGTTCTCGCAAGCTCTATCCTAGCCTGTTTCGCAGGCGATTTGGAAGGCGGGGGCTCGGCTTGACCGTAAACGGCTCTCATGGAATGGGTTTGGGATCATGGCCTTATCAATTGACGCCCAATCCTACTATCAGGCAACGGCCCATTCCCAACAAATACGCCCAAGCCTGGCTGGCGATGGGACTTGCGATGTGTGCGTAATCGGGGCCGGATACACCGGGCTTTCGGCGGCGCTGGACCTGGCCGAGGCTGGGTACAAGGTGATTGTTCTCGAAGCGCGCGAGGTGGGCTACGGCGCTTCCGGGAGGAATGGCGGGCAGATTTGCACCGGGTTCTCCTCGGGCCAGGAAAAGATCGAGGCGCAGCTTGGCAAGGACGACGCGAAGAAGGCGTTCGCCATCGCGCAGGAGGCGAAGCAGCTCATTGTGGAGCGCATTGCCAAGCACAATATCGATTGCGACCTGCAGTGGGGCTACATTCATGCAGCACCCAAACCTTCGCATTTCGACAGCTTCAAGGCGTGGAAGGACGAATACGACGCGCTGGGCTATACCGATACGGAAATCTTGAGCAAGGCGGAGTTGGAGGCGAGGGTCGGGACGCCGATCTATCACGGCGGGTTCCGCGAAGGTGGCGCGGGGCATTTTCATCCACTCAATTACTGCATCGGACTGGCGCGCGCGGCGGAGACGGCGGGTGCGGTGATCCACGAACAATCGCCGGTGATTTCCATCGATGAAACGCATTGCATTGCGAAAACCGCCAGGGGATCGGTCAAGGCGAAGTTCATGGTGATCGGCGGCAACGCATATCTTGGCCGCACCGTGCGCAAGCTCTACGGCCGGGTGATGCCTGTGACGAGTTACATCATCGCCACCGAACCCTTGGGCGAGAACCGCGCGCGCGCGCTCATCCTCCACAACGAGGCGGTGGCGAACACCAATTTCATCGTCGATTATTTCCGGCTGACCAAGGACACGCGGCTCCTGTTCGGCGGACGCGCGAGTTATTCGACATTCGAGCCGCCAAGTCTCGGGGGCTACATGAAACCGCGGATGACGGCGGTGTTTCCGCAGCTTGCGGACGCGAGGATCGATCACGCCTGGGGCGGCTATATCGCGATCACTTCGAACCGGATTCCCGACTGCGGCGGATCGCGCCGAATATCTTCTATGCCCATGGCTACTCGGGACAGGGCGTGGCGCTTGCCGGCATGTACGGAAAGCTGATGGCTGAGTGCATCAAAGGCCAGGCCGAGCGTTTCGATCTGCTGGCGCGGGTGAAGCACCTGCCCTTCCCCGGCGGAGTTGCACGAACGCCGATGCTTGTCGCGGCGATGCTGTTCTACCGGATTCGGGATGCGTTGAGTTGAAGTGGCGCGGATCGCGGGGCACGCCTGGTTCGCAAAAGAGTTGCGATGCCGGCAAAGCACGGACGGATGGAACCCCGGATTGGGCAATTACTCCGGCATCGGTTCGGCGCGGGCGCCTTTCTGCCAGGCTTTGAGGCAGAGGTATTCCATCAGCAGCGAGGCGGCGGCGAGGGCGGTGATGTCGGCGTGGTCGTAGGGAGGCGAGACTTCGACGACGTCCATGGCGACGAAGTTGATATCTGTCAGCTTGCGGATGATCGAAGCGGCCTGATGGTAGGTGAGGCCGCCGGGGATGGGGGTGCCGGTGCCGGGCGCACGGAGGGATCGAGGCAGTCGATATCGAAGGTGAGATAGGCTTTGTTCTTGCCGACAATCCGGGCGATCTCCTTTGCTACATCGGCGGCGCTCGTGTCGTGCACTTCATCGGCGAACATGATGCGGAAGCCGAAGGTCTGCTCGCCGACGAAACAGGTGCGGATTCCGATCTGGATCGATTTCCTGGGATCGATCAGACCTTGCTTGACCGCATAGCTGAACATGGTGCCATGATCGATGCGGCCGCCGTCATCGGGCTCGACATCGCGATGGGCATCGAAGTGAACGAGCGACAATGGGCCGTGTTTCTTCGCATGGGCTTTCAGGATCGGATAGGTGATGTAGTGGTCGCCGCCGAGCGAGATGACTTCCACACCCTGATCGAGAATGCCGGAGATGTGGGTTTCGAGCGCCTGAGGGAAGTTTTCCTTCGCACCCCAATCGAAGAAACAATCGCCATAATCCGCCACAGCCAGCGTATCGAAGGGATCGAATTTCCACGGCCAGAACGGACCCCATGAATTCTCGGCCGAGGCGCGGCGGATGGCTTCCGGTCCCAACCGCGTGCCAGGGCGGTGCGAGGTTGCTTGATCGAATGGGATGCCGGTAACGGCGATATCCACGCCTTGCAGTTCTCGGGTGTATTTGCGGCGCATGAAGGACAACGCGCCTGCATAAGTCGGCTCCCAGCGCGTGCCGAGGAGATCGGTGCGGCGGAAGGCTTCGTCGCCCGGCAGGCGGGTCATGGTTTTCATTTCGAGGGTCATGGCTTACTCCGCGAGCACGAGGCTGTCGGCCGGCGACCAGTGAACCCAGACCTTCTGTCCGCGTTCGACGCCGGCTCCACCTTCGCGCGAATCGTTTTGCACATTGATCGAGAGGTCGAGGCCGTCCTTGGTCGAAACGACGACGTGGCTGGTGTCGCCATAATAGGCCACATCGCGCACCTTGCCCTCGACCTTGATGAGGTTCGCGGCCTTAGGCTCGGCCTTTCCGATCTTGAGTTTCTCGGGGCGCACCGCGATCGAAACCGTTCCGCCCGTCGTGCCGGTTGACTCGAGATCGAGTTTGCCCAGACCCTTTGCCTCGCAGGAGATATGCTTGCCGACGCTGCGCAGCACCTTGGCATCGATCAGGTTCACCTTGCCAATGAAATCCGCGACGAAGCGGCTTGCTGGATGCTCGTAGAGTTCCGATGGCGTTGCGATCTGCTGCACCGCGCCCTTATCCATGACGGCGATGCGGCTCGCCATCGAGAGCGCCTCGTCCTGATCGTGGGTGACGATGATGAAGGTGATGCCGACGGTTTCCTGAAGACGGGTCAATTCCATCCGCATGCCGTCGCGGAGTTTGGCGTCGAGGGCGGAGAGCGGTTCGTCAAGGAGGAGCACCTTGGGGCGCTTCACCAGCGCGCGGGCGAGCGCCACGCGCTGACGCTGGCCACCCGACATCTGGTCAGGTTTTCGTGCGGCGAGATGGGAGAGCTTCACCATCTCCAGGGCTTCGGCGGTGCGGCGCTTGGTTTCATCCGAGGGCACGCCCGTCACCCGCAGGCCGTAGGAGACATTGTCCTCGACCGTCATGTGCGGGAACACCGCGTAGGACTGGAACACCATGTTGGTGGGCCGCTTGTTAGGAGGCGTCAATGCCATGTCCTCGCCGCCGATCATGATCTGCCCTCCGGTCGGCGTTTCGAGGCCGGAGATCATGCGGAGCAGCGTGGTCTTGCCGCAGCCGGAGGGGCCGAGGAGCGCGAAGAATTCGTTCTGGGCGATGTCGATTGACACGTTATCGACGGCAACGACGCCGCCAGGAAAGCGCTTGCTGACATTCTTGATGGAGACGATGGCTTCGGACATGGTTCAACCTTTACCGGACTTTTCCGGCGCCTGCAGCTTCATGGCGAGGACGGTGGCGACGATGGTGATGACGATCAAGACGGTGGACGCGGCATTGATTTCCGGAGAGACGCCGCGGCGCACCAGCGAGTAGACTTTGACCGGGAATGTCACCGTCTCCGGGCCAGAGGTAAAGAAGGTGATGACGAAATCGTCGAGCGAAAGCGTGAAGGCAAGCAGCGCTCCGGCGACGAGGCCCGGCATCATGAAGGGCACGAGGACTTTCCAGAAGGTCTGCCATTCGCTCGCGCCCAGGTCCTTCGAGGCTTCTTCCAGCTGCCGATTGAAGCCGACAAGGCGCGAGCGCACCACAACGGCGACGAAGGGGAAGCAGAAGGCGACGTGGGCGATGATGATGTTGGAAAGATTGATCGGCCACGGTGTGTTGACCACCGCCGACATCATGCCGGACTCGTTGAAGAAGAGCAGAAGAGCGACGCCCATGCAGATCTCGGGGATGACGATGGGGAGCGCCATGAAGCCTTCGTAAGCGCCCTTGAAGGGAAAGCGGAAGCGCCACAGCATGATCGCCACCATGGCGCCGATCACGGTTGCGATGATGGTGGCGATGATGGCGATGACGATGGAGTTGGTTAGCGCCTCGATCAACGCATCGTTTTTCCAGGCCTTCGCGTAATTGTCGATGGTGAAACCGCGCCAGACGATGCCGCGTTTGTCGGAGTTGAAAGAGAATGCGACCAGCGTAACGATCGGAACGTAGAGCATGAAAAAGATGAAACCGAAGAGCAGCTTCAGCCACCAGCGGTTGCCATAGTCGAGCGGGCCCTGGCCGGGTTTCAAGGTGGCGGCCATCAGACGTCCACTCCCTTGCTGCGCCTGGAGAGCAGCGCGCGCAATGCGAGCGCCCCGAAAGTGGCGTACATCAACAGGAACGAGAGAGCCGCGCCGAAGGGCCAATCGTTGGCCGCCTTGAACTGACGTTCGATGATGTTGCCTATCATCACAGAGTTGGCGCCACCCAACAGATCGGGCGTCAGGAACGAACCAAGGCATGGGATGAAGACGAGAATGATACCGGTGACGATGCCTGGCATGGTAAGCGGCACCGTGACTTTAAGAAACGTGGTGAATTGCGAGGCGCCGAGATCAAGGCTGGCTTCGAGGAAGACCGGTCGAGCCGTTCGATGGTGGCGTAGAGCGGAAGCACCATGAAAGGCATGAAGACGTAGACAAGGCCGAAGATCACCGCGAAGTTGTTGTTCAACATCACCAGTGGCTCGAACTCGATGCCGACAAGTCCGAACAGCCAGCCGAGGGTCAGATTTACGTATCCCTGGGTTCGAAAGACGGCAATCAGCGCGTAAGTGCGGATCAAGAGATTGATCCAGAATGGCAGGATCACCAGCAGCAGCAGCAGCGGTTTCCATTTGGCTGGCGCAAAGCAGATGCCAAAGGCAATCGGATAGGCTGTGACGAGGCAAAGTGCCGTTGCGAGTGCGCTGACCCAGATCGATTTCCACATGATCCGGAGATAAGTGAACTCAAAAGAGCGGATGTAGTTTTCCAAGCCAGGCGGGAAGAAATCATATTCGGTGATCGAAACCTGGCCATCGATGACCGCCTTGCCGCCGAACGACATGACGAAAAGGAAACCCAGGGGGATCAGGAAGAACAGAAACATCCACAATGTTCCTGGCGTGGCCAACGTCCAGAACACGCTTCTGCTGTCTTTCCAGTTCTCCAAGATTCCCCTACTCCGTTACTCCACTTGCGGCATGCTAGCCCGAAACGAAAGAGGACGGCAACCTGCCGTCCTTTTCGTTGCTTCGGGTCTCGATCAGGCCGCCTGGATGCGGGTCCACATTTCGTCGCGGACTTTGGTCGCCTCTTCGCCGAGGTAAAGGCTCGGCTCGCATTTGGCGATTACTTCCGGCGGCGGGAAGATCGCCGGATTGGTCTTATACTTCTCGTCGGAGATCTCGCGCGCCTTTCCGTTGCCCGTGGCATACTGGATCGTCGCGGCGATGGCTTTGCCCACTTCGGGATCGAGCACGAAGTTGATGAAGGCGTGGGCGTTCATGGGATGCGGCGCGCGGCCGGGATCGCCATCGTATCCTGCCACAACAGCGTGCCTTCGGTAGGCACCGCATAGGCGAGGTCCTCGTCCTCGGCCATCACCTGGATGATGTCGCCGTTCCACTCCATGCAGGCATCGACTTCTCCGGACGCGAGCAAGTCCTGGCCGTTGTCGTCGGCGAAGACCTTGACGTGCTTTTTCTGGGCGATGAGCAGCGCTTCGGCTTTCTTCAATTCCTCGGCATTGGTGGAGTTGTAGGAATAACCCAGATATTTGAGCGCGGGGCCGATGACATTCGAGGCGTCGCCCAGCAGCGAAATCTTGCCGGCCATCTTGTCGCTGTCGAGCAGCAGTTTCCAGCTGTCGACAACGCCGCCTTCCACCTTCGACTTGCGATAGCCGATGCCGAGGGTTCCCCACATATAGGGGATCGAGTGCTTGCGGCCCGGATCGAAAGCGGCGTCCTGGAACGGCTTGTCGATGTTGCCCATGTTGGGGATTTTCGAATGATCGAGCGGCATCACCATTCCGGCCTTGATCATGCGCTCGAGATTGTCGTTGGTCGGCACGATCACGTCATAGCCGGGATTGCCGCCCTTCAGTTTGGCGAAGAGTTCGTCGTTGTCGGCAAAGAGATCCATCTTGGTCTCGATGCCGGTGTCCTTTTCGAAATCGGCAAGCGTGGTTTCGCCGATGTAGGTATCCCAATTGTAGAGGTTGAGCTTCTTCTCTTCTTCCGCCAGCGAGAACCGCGGCAGGAAGGTCAGCCCAACAGCGAGCGCTCCCGTGCCTTTGAGCACAGCGCGGCGGCTGGGGCTGAATCTCGGACGATAGGTGGTCATTTCTTTCCCTCGTTTGTTTCCAGTTTTAGCGCCGCCGCGTTCCGCTGGTCTCGCGCCCGTTCCAGACCGGATGGACTCCGGCAATTGCTTGCCGCTCGCGTGGTCCGTTCCGATCCCAATGCTTACTCAATTCACGCAGGATGATGGCTGTTTTACGGTTACTCCAGTTCGGATTTGACATCCGCAAGCGTGGCGTCCAGCGCCAGCTTCGCGAACCTTGCCAACTCGTCGATTTCCTTCTTACTTATCACAAGCGGCGGCGAGAGCACCATGGTATCCCAGCAGGCGCGCATGATCAGGCCCTGCTTGAAGCTGTGATCGCGGCACATCGTGCCCACACGGCCTGGCTCGCGGAAGCGCTTGCGGGTCTTCTTGTTGCACGTCAGTTCAATAGCGCCGATCAGACCCATGGAGCGCACCTCGCCGACGAGCGGGTGATCTTTCAGGCGGCCTAGCGCTTCCTTGAAGTAAGGACCAATTTCGAATGCACGTTCAACCAGTTTCTCGCTCTGGATGATCTCGATGTTCTTGAGCGCCACGGCGCAGGCCGCGGGATGTCCGGCATAGGTCATGCCGTGGTAGAATTCGCCGCCGAGTTCGAAAAAGTCCTTGATCAGGTGATCGGCAATGGCGACGGCGCCAATGGGGAGATAGCCCGAAGAGAGACCTTTCGCCATCGGCACGATGTCGGGCTCGAAGCCCATGGCCTGGAAGCCCCACCAGTTACCGGTACGGCCGAAGCCGCAGATCACTTCGTCGGAAATGATGAGGATGCCGTACTTGCGGCAGATCTTCTGCACTTCCGGCCAATAGGTGGAAGGCGGAATGATGACGCCGGCAGCGCCCTGGATGGGCTCGCCGATGAAAGCGGCGACATTGTCGGGGCCAACTTCGAGAATTTTCCTTTCGAGGTCAGCCGCGGCTTCGAGGCCGAATTCTTCCGGCGTCTTGTCGCCGCCGAAATCGAACCAGTGCGGCTGTTGCACATGGTGGAAACCGGCGAACGGCGTTCCCATCTGACCATGCATGCCGGCGAAGCCGCCGAGATTGGCGGCGACCATGGTGGAGCCATGATAGCCACGATGGCGGGCGATGAAATGCTGGCGATAGGGTTTGCCCTTGAGCTTCCAGTAGTGGCGCACGAAGCGGACGATGGTGTCGTTTGCCTCCGAGCCCGAGTTGGTGAAGAAAATCTGCTTGAACCGCTCCGGCATCACCGAGGAGATTTTGGCGGCAAGCTCGGTTGCGGGGACCGTCGTCGTCTTGAAGAAGGTGTTGTAATAGGGGAGATCGAGCATCTGGCGGTAGGCGGCCTCGGCGAGTTCTTTCCGGCCGTAGCCCACATTGACGCACCAGAGCCCCGCCATGCCATCGAGCAGCTTGTTGCCCGAGGCATCCCAGATCCAGACGCCGTCGGCGTGGGTCATGACGCGGGGACCGCCCGCGGCGTGGAACGCCTTGTGATCGGTGAAGGGGTGGAAATGATGCGCGATGTCGTGGCGCACGACTTCGGCGATGTCGATGTTCTTGGGGTGTGCGGTCATGTCATTCTCCTGTCCGGCAAAGTGCGAAGGCACGTCAATCGGGGAGAATGGGTCTACGGCTTGAAGCCGATCCTCGCGCAATGGAGCATGACTTCGTCATAGGCCGTTTTCGACCACACGGGCAGAATGGCGCCGGAAGATGTCATGTGAAAGCACATGGGCGGCTTATGGCATTTTAGCAGCGATTGCGCAACTTGGCGCGGATTTTCAAGTTTCGCTTGCGAAGGCGGTGAAATTGTCATCATATTGCATTGCAACATGGGCAGGCTGGCGGGTTCTTTCTTCAATGAGATGCTGGGCAAGAGCGGAGACGTTCGTGCGCCTTATGCCCGGATCGAGGACTGGCTGAAGCAGCTTGGGCGCGCCGATGTCAGGCGCGCGCTCGAAGACGCCGAGGCGATTTTCCGGCGGCAGGGCATCACCTTCGCGGTTTATGGCCAAGGCGAAGCGGCCGAGCGGCTTATCCCGTTCGACATTATTCCCCGCGTGTTTTCAGCGGCGGAGTGGCGGCGGCTTTCCGCCGGTATCGAGCAACGGGTGCGGGCGCTCAATGCGTTTCTGCACGACATCTATCACCGTCAGGAAATTCTGCGCGCCGGGCGCGTTCCGAAAGACATCATCATCCAGAATGCCGCCTTCGTGCCGGAGATGACGGGCGTCGACCCGGCGCGCGGCATCTACTCGCACATCATCGGAATCGACATCGTGCGCGTGGCCGAGAACGAGTCCTATGTTCTCGAAGACAACTGCCGGACACCTTCGGGCGTCTCCTACATGCTCGAAGACCGGGAAGCGATGATGCATCTCTTCCCCGATTTGTTTGCGCGGCATCGCGTGGCGCCGGTCGAAAACTACCCGGCGATGCTGCGCAAGACTCTGGAGAGCGTTGCGCCGCCAGCGTGCAAGGGCGATCCGGTGATCGTGCTGCTGACACCCGGCATACACAACTCGGCCTTTTTCGAGCACGCATTCCTCGCCGACGAGATGGGTGTGGAGCTTTGCGAGGGAAACGACCTCTTCGTGCTCGACGGCTATCTCTACATGCGCACCACGCAAGCGCCGCAGCGCGTGGACGTGGTCTATCGCCGCATCGACGATTCGTATCTCGATCCCCTCACCTTCCGGCCCGACTCGGCGCTCGGCGTTCCCGGCATTTTCGATGTCTATCGCGCGGGGCGCGTAACGCTGGTCAATGCGCCAGGCACGGGGATTGCCGACGACAAGTCGATCTACACCTACATTCCCGATGTTATCCAGTTCTACACTGGCGAGAAGCCGATTTTGAAGAATGTGCCGACCTGGCGCTGCGCGGAGCCCAAAGGTCTCTCTTATGTGCTCGATCATCTTTCCGAACTGGTGGTGAAGGAAGTGCATGGCTCGGGCGGATACGGAATGCTGGTTGGTCCCACCGCATCGAAGAAGGAAATTGCCGCATTCCGCGCAAAGCTGAAGGCCAAGCCCGACAACTATATCGCGCAGCCGACGCTGGCGCTTTCGGCGGTGCCGACCTTCACGGCATCGGGTGTGGCGCCGCGGCATGTGGACCTGCGGCCCTTCGTGCTGTCGGGCGATCAAGTGCGGATCACGCCGGGTGGGCTTACGCGTGTGGCGCTGAAGAAGGGATCGCTGGTCGTCAACTCCAGCCAGGGCGGCGGCACCAAGGATACCTGGGTGCTGGAGGATTGATGCTCGGACGCACCGCTTCATCGCTCTACTGGATGTCGCGCTACATGGAGCGGCCGAGAGCATGGCGCGGCTTCTCGAAGTCGGCTACCGCATTTCGCTGATGCCCGGCGCGATCGAAGGCCATCGCGACGAATGGCGCTCGACGCTGCAGAGCGCCGCCTGCGATCTCGCCTATGCCGCGAAGCATGGCGAAGCCTCGGCGGAAAAGGTCATCGAGTTCCTGATCCTCGACGAGGACAACACCTCCAGCATCAAGTCGTGCGTGAAGATCGCGCGCAATAACGGGCGATCGGTGAGGACGGCACTCACCCGCGATGTGTGGGAGAGCATCAACACGACGTGGAACGAACTGGCGAAAGTGAAGCCATCGGGACTGACGCCAGCGCGGCTGCCGGGTTTTCTCGAGTGGATCAGGCAGCGGGTGATGTCGTTCCGGGGCGCGGTTCTGGGCACGATGCTGCGCACCGACAACTATTTCTTCAGCCAGCTCGGCAATTTCATCGAGCGCGCCGACAACACGGCGCGCATTGTCGATGTCAAATACTTCATTCTGTTGCCGAAGCCATCGGACGTGGGCAGCGACCTCGACTCGCAGCAATGGGGGCAAATTCTGCGCTCGGTCTCGGCGCATCGCGCTTACCGGTGGTTCTACCGCGACAGCCGCTACAAGCCGCGGCTGGTCGCGGAGTTTCTGATCCTGAAAGAGGAGATGCCGCGTTCGCTGGTGTTCAGCTATCACTGGATCAATCTGGCGCTCGAAGGGCTGGCCCAGCTTTACGGCAACCGCACCGATTGCCACGAGCAGGCGCGCGACACCTATCAGCGCCTCAAGCAAGCGAGCATGAGCGACATCTTTCAGTCCGGCCTGCACGAGTTTCTTCAGGACTTCACGGCGGCCAACAACCGGCTCTCCGGCGAAATCGCGAGGACCTACAATTTCCCATGAGCACGACACGGCTCCATGTCAGGCACGAGACGCGCTACGACTATGAGGCGCGCGTCGCCTATTCGGTGCAGCGGCTGCATCTGACGCCGTCGGCATTCGCTTCGCAGCGCGTGGAGCAGTGGGCGATCTCAGCACCCGGCATAGACACCGCGCTGGTTTACACCGATGGGTTCGGAAATCGCGTGCACGTGACGACTGTGATGGACTTTACCGGCCCGGTCACCATCGTCGCGGAAGGCGTGGTTCATTCGACCGACGCCTCGGGAATTGTGAAGGGCCTGATTTCAGCAGCTCCCGATGCGGTCTATCTGCGCCAGACCAAGGCGACGCAGCCAAGCGCCGCGATGAAGGCGATGGCGGAAAGAGTTTCGGCAAAACGGGCAAATCCTCTCGAAACGTTGCATCTGCTGATGGCCGGCATTCATGAGCATGTGACATATGAACTCGGGACTACACACGCCCATACGACCGCTGCCGAGGCTTATGCCGATGGCCGGGGCGTGTGTCAGGACCATGCCCACATCTTCGCAGGCACGCGCGGGCGATGGATATTCCGGCCCGGTACGTGACCGGCTATCTGGTGACAGGCGAAGGAGCTTCTTCCACGGCGGCTCATGCCTGGGCGGAGGCGTTCGTGCCCGATCTTGGCTGGGTGGGATTCGATCCCGCCAACTGCAAATGCCCGACCGATCACTATGTGCGGGTGGCGGCGGGCCTCGATGCCGCAGGCGCCGCGCCGATCAGGGGCGCGAGGCGCGGCGGGCTTTCCGAAGCGATGGCAGTTGAAGTCAAGGTCGAGATCGCCCAACAATAGCGGAGCTTCGATTCCGGGGATGGCACAATGACCTATTGCGTGGGCATGTTGCTCGACGAAGGGCTGGTGATGGCGGCGGACACCCGCACCAACGCCGGCGTCGACAATGTCGGCAAGTTCAAGAAGCTGCACATTTGGGAAAAGCGCGGCGACCGCGTGTTCGTGCTGCTGACGGCCGGCAATCTCGCGGTGACGCAGGCGGTCGTCAGCCACTTGACCGAGACCGCGGCGAACAAACCGTCCAAATCTTCTCCGGGAGGCCTGTTCACGGCAAAGACGATGTTCCAAGCCGTGCGGCTCGTGGGCCATGCCGTACGCGACGTGAAGAAGATCGACGGGGAAAGCCTCACGGAAGGAAGCGAGGCTTTTTCCGCGAGCTTTATTTTCGGCGGCCAGATCGGCAAGGAACGGCCCCGGCTGTTTCAGATCTACAGCGCGGGCAATTTCATCGAAGCAACCACCGATACGCCATTTTTCCAGATCGGCGAGCACAAATACGGGAAACCCATTCTCGACCGCGTGGCGCGGAACGACATGGCGCTGGGCGATGCCGCGAAGATGGTGCTCTTGTCCTTCGACTCCACGCTGCGCTCGAATTTGAGCGTGGGTCTGCCGATCGACATGCTCACCTACGAAAGCGGAACGCTGCGTTTCGAGCATATGAAGCGCATCGGGCTCGACGATCCCTATTTCAAGATGCTGTCGTCGGAATGGTCGAAGGCGCTCAGGGCGGCGTTTCAGAATATCGAGGCGTTCGATATCTGAAGTTCAATTCGCGAAGGCCGCCGCCATCAGCCGGCGCGTGTAGTCCTCGCGGGGAGCGTCCATCACTTCGTCCGGCGTTCCCTGCTCGACAAGTTTTCCGTCCTTCATGACCATAATGTGATCCGCCATGGCGCGCACCACGGCGAGATCGTGGCTGATGAACAGGTAAGAAAGATTGTTGGCGCGCTGCAACTCGCGGAGCAATTCGACAATCTGCTTCTGAACCTGCCTGTCTAACGCCGATGTCGGTTCGTCAAGGACGACGACCTTGGGCTTCAGAATGATGGCGCGGGCGATGGCGATCCTTTGACGCTGGCCGCCGGAGAACTCATGCGGGTAGCGATTGCGGAGCGATGGATCGAGTTGCACCTCTTCAAGGGCGCGGGCGGCGCGCTTGTCGCGTTCCTGCCGCGAGATCGAAGGCTCATGAACCAGAAGACCTTCCGTCACGATATGGCCCGCCGTCATGCGGGGGCTGAGCGAACCGAAGGGGTCTTGAAGGACGACTTGCAGCTCGCGGCGCAACGGGCGCATCTCGCTCTTGCCGAAACTCGCGATGTTCTTGCCGCGAAAGGCGATCGCGCCCTCGCTTGGCAGCAAGCGGAGAAGAGCGCGCGCCAGCGTCGACTTTCCAGAGCCGGACTCGCCGACGATACCGATGGTCTGGCCTTCGCGGAGTGTCACCGACACGCGATCGACCGCCTTCAAGATCATGGGCGGATGCGACATGAAGCCGCCGCCGATCTTGAAGCTTACCTGAATGCCGGTGCCATCGAGAATCTTCGGTGCATTGGCAGCGACCGGCGCCTTGCGGCCGGTGGGCTCCGCTTCGAGCAGCGCCTTAGTGTAGGGATGTTCGGGTTTGCCGAAGATCTTTGCAACGGGCCCCTCCTCCACAACCTCGCCCCGGCGCATGACATAGACGCGGTTGGCGATGCGGCGGACGATGTTGAGATCGTGGGTGATGAAGAGCAGCCCCATGCCGAGGCGCTTCTGCAGTTCGGCCATGAGCGCCAGGATCTCCGCCTGGATGGTGACATCGAGCGCGGTTGTGGGTTCGTCGGCGATCAGAAGATCGGGATCGTTGGCGAGCGCCATGGCGATCATGACGCGCTGGCGCTGGCCGCCGGACAGTTCGTGCGGGTAACTGCCAAGGCGGCGTTCGGGATCGGGAATGCGCACGAGCTTCAGCATTTCGAGCGCGCGCGCCATTGCCTGCGCTTTGCCCATTTCCCGATGGCGCATGATCGGCTCGGAGAGCTGGCTGCCCACGGTATAGAGCGGATCGAGCGAGGTCATCGGCTCCTGGAAGATCATGGTGATCTTGCGGCCACGGATGCGGTTGAGATCGGCCTTGCCAAGTGCGAGCAGGTTCGTTCCGCGATAGAGCGCTTCGCCCGAGGCTTTGCCGTTCTTCGCCAGAAGGCCCATGGCGGCCATCATGGTCTGGCTTTTCCAGAACCCGACTCGCCTACGATGGCGACGGTCTCTCCGGGCGCAACGTGGATGTTCGCGCCCTTCACCGCCAACGCTTCGCCGTCGAGCGTGTCGAACGCGACGCGGAGGTTCCTGGTTTCGAACAGGTGCTCCATCTCAGCGGTCCTTCGGATCGAGCGCATCGCGCAGGCCATCGCCGATGAAGTTGAGCGCGAACAGCGTGGTGGTGAGGAAGATCGAGGGATAGATCAACAGCCAATTCGCGGTACCCATGTTCTTGGCGCCCACGGAGATGAGTACGCCCCAGCTTGCCATCGGTTCCTGAACGCCGAGGCCAAGGAAGGAAAGGAAGCTTTCGAGGATGATCACCTGCGGAACGAGAAGCGTCATGTAGATGACGACAGGTCCCAGCAGATTGGGAATGACGTGGCGGATCAGCATCCCCCAGCGTCCAACGCCCAGCGCTT
>JAAURV010000363.1 GCA_012032065.1 Hyphomicrobiales bacterium | reverse complement strand
GCTCTGCACCGATATGGCATGTGAGTGCTGTGACCTTCACAGCACGACACCGACGATCCGATGGACTTTCCAGCCTCTAGATCGCGGTGCGCCTGCACGCAATCTTCCAGCGCATAACGCTGACCGATTTCGACCTTGACCCGCCCCGATGACAAATGGTCGAACCAGAATGCGGCCAGTTCGGCGCGCTCTGCCGGATCGGCATAATAATCAGCAAAGGCTGGCCTTGTGAAGTAAACCGAACCCTGCATCACTAGCTGCATCGCATCAATCGGCGGAAATGGCCCCGAAGCGGTGCCGCAACCGACGAGGACGCCGCGTCGCCGAAGCGACTTGAGCGAACCGTTGAACGTATCGGCCCCGACCGAATCGAACACTGTCTGCACGCCTTCGCCGCCGGTCAATTCCTTGACCCGCGCGGCCACATCCTCGCGGCGGTAGAAGATCATCTCATCGCAACCGAAGCTTCGCGCCTTGGCGGCCTTTTCTTCGCTCGACACCGTGCCAATGACCCGCGCCCCGCGCTGTTTGGCAATCTGGCACAGCAGCAGGCCAACGCCGCCCGCCGCCGCATGCAGCAGGATGGTCTCGCCCTTCTTCACTTTGTAGGTGGCGCGCAGCAGATAGCGCACCGTCATGCCCTTCAGCATCATGCCGGCGGCGGTTTCGTCGGATATGGCTTTCGGAATTTTGATGACACGGTTTGCGGGCACCACCCGCATCTCCGAATAGGCGCCGATCGGGCCGCTGCCGTAGGCAATCCGATCACCCGCCTTGAAGCCCTTCACGCCTGCGCCAACTTCCTTCACGACGCCCGCCGCTTCGAGTCCGATGCCGCTTGGCAGGGGCACGGGATAGAGGCCCGAGCGATGATAGGTGTCGATGTAGTTGAGGCCGATCGCCGCATGGCGGATCAGTAGCTCGCCCGGCTTCGGCGACGGTTGCGGTTTGTCCACAAGCTTCATCGCATCCGGCCCGCCCGATTGCTCGATCACGATCGCTTTCATCTTGCAACTCCCAATTCGCTTCGTTCCTGCCATAGCTCGGACACCGCGGTCACCAGGCGGTCCCAGCCGAGTTCCTCAAGGGAAATGATGCGGACGTCGAGCACCGCGGCCTTTCCCATCAGGGCGCTGTAACGCGGCAGACCCCGCATTTCGTCGTGCAGATCGGTTGTCACCATGATGGCCACGCGCTCGCCTGGCCTGCCGAAATGGTCCGCGAGATTGTCAGCCTCGTGCACGGCATCCATCAGCCGGTTTCGCTGCTTGCGATCGCTGATGTCGAGCACGGATCGAAGCGCCTTGCAGGAGACGAAGCCCATGATGCCGCCGCGCCTGGCGATGAGATCGACTTCGTTCTCGCCGTTGTAGCCCTTGACCGACCAGCCGATGTTCTGGCCGTAGAAGGCTTCGTCGGCGCTTTCGCGCGCGGCGAGGTATGCGAGTTCCTCGAGCCAGCCGCCACTCAGATAGCGTTTGCCGTTGACTTCGCAGATGGCGTGACCGTGTTCCTCGCGAATGACCACGCCGTGGCGGAGCAATTCTTCCAGAAGATCGCGCGATGCATCGGGCATTGTCTGATGCGCCTCGACATTGTGGCGGACCAGTTCCTCGGTGGTGCGGAGCACCATGTCGCGGAGGCTTTCGAACGTCCCATAATTATCGGCGATGCGCCTGGTCAAGGCGGCGCGGCTATCCGCGATCACGGCATTTCCTCCCACCCCCTTAAGCCAGGCGCGCGGGCTTCCAGCAACTCTCGAATGGAGCGGGTGGTCATTGCCTTTCCATGCCCCAACGCCAATACGAATCCAAGAGGCGGAACGGCGTTTCCGCGCCGGAGAAATTGGGATAAGCATCCTGAATGCGCTTCAGAACAAATTTGTTGCTGTCGAACACGGACGCTCCGCCCATTGCCGAGGCGATGACATGGGTGCGGAAAACCGAAGGCAATCGACGGCTCCTCAACCTCTCTCAAGCCGTTCCGAGCTATCCGCCCGCGCCGGAACTCACCGTTGCACTTGCCGAAGCACTCCGGGAGCCCGCCACAAGCCTCTACACCGACATTCTCGGGCTGCCGGAGCTTCGCAGTGCCCTCGCGAACCATTTTTCCGCCGACTATCAGGCCCAGGTATCGCCCGAGGACGTGGCGATCGTCGCGGGCTGCAATCAGGCGTTCTGCGCGGCGCTGCTGGCGCTCGCCGAGCCTGGCGATAATGTGGTGCTTCCCGCGCCCTACTACTTCAATCATGCCATGTGGCTGGGCATGCTTGGCATCGAAGTGCGGGCGGTGGACTGTTTTGCCGGCGGCGGCCCCTTCCCTGCACTTGCGGACGTGGAGCGCCAGATCGACAGCCGCACCCGCGCAATCGTGATTTGCAGTCCCAACAATCCCACAGGCGCGATTTACCCCGCCGAATTGATCGGCGCACTGAACGCTCTCGCGGCATCGAAGGGCATCGTCCTCGTCGCGGATGAAACCTACAAGGATTTCCGGGACGATGCTTCGCCGCCTCACCACGCATTCAAACAAAGCGGCTGGCGCGAGTCCTTCGTCCAGCTTTACAGCTTCTCGAAGACCTATGCTCTCACCGGTTATCGCGTCGGCTCGATCACGGCTTCGCCTGAGTTTCTGGCCGAGGTCGAAAAGGTGATGGACTGCGTCGCCATCTGCGCGCCGCATGTCGGCCAGCTTGCCGCGCTCTATGGGCTTAACCATCTTCAATCATGGGCAGCGGCGAAGCGCGAATTGATGGCTTCGAGGAAAGCGGCGCTTCGAAAGGCTTTCGGAATGAAAGGCCTCGAATACAAGCTGATGAGTTCGGGCGCATATTTCGCGTATGTCAAGCATCCGTTCCCGGACCGGGCATCAAAGGCGGTGGCGAAGATGCTTGCCCGCGAGCACGATGTGCTTTGCCTGCCCGGATCGATGTTCGGACCGGGGCAAGAGAAGTATCTCCGGCTGGCTTATGCCAATGTGGAGGCGGACGCGATGCCGCTTTTGGCCGAGCGGCTGCTCGAAAGTCATTCGTCCGTCAGAGCGTGAAGCCGGTCCGGTTTTTCGATCACGTAGTGGCCGCGCTCGCGGCTGAGGATACCGCTCCTCAGCATGTCGTTGATAGCGCGGCTGGCGTTTTCGCGCGCGACACCCGCCATGTTGGCGATGTCCGTCTGGGTCAC
>JAAURV010000362.1 GCA_012032065.1 Hyphomicrobiales bacterium | reverse complement strand
GCGTCTGCGGTGCGCACCGGAGCGGCGGGCTGCGCTGGCGCCGTGCGTCCGTTGCCCGCGCCGAACTCCCGGGTTACGACCTCCAGCAGTTCGGCGCCCTGGAACTCGGCCTTGCAGCACTCCAGAAGTCCGTCCGCGTAATGCGCCTGAATCCAGGTTTGCAGGAACTTCACCGGAACCGATGCCCGCACCGTGCGTCCGTCGAAGCTTTCGAATTCCAAGGCATGAAACCAGCAATCGTAGACCTCGGAACCGAACCTTGCGCGCAACATCACGCGCACCTTGTCCCCTCTGGCATTGACGGCCTTGGCCGTCGTCTCGATCTTGCCCGCTGGTTCGTTTAGCTCATCGCCAACATCCGGCACATGCGTGCTGTCTTCCATTTTGACCCCGCCATGACTGAACTTCGCCGCCTTCGACCGCCGCCTCTGCGGTCAGAACCTGCCCCTCGCCCGCGATGCATCCGTCCGCCGTACATTTCGGACACCGCAGCCTCAGTGCACATTTCTGCATTTGGGCGCTTCATCCTTGCACCCACGGAAGCCCCTTGGCCTTCCAGCCTGCGAGGCGCCCTCTGTGCCGGTCGGTGTCGAGTGGCCCCTCGAACCCTTCCGCCACGTTCCGGCAGCGGGCGTAGCCCGCCGCGGCCATCGCCCGCGCAGCCTTGAGGCTTCTGCTGCCGGAGCGACAGATGAAAAGCAGTTCGCTGTCCTTGTTGGCGCCGATGGGGCCGAGCGCTTCGCTTATGCGGTCAACAAACGCAGTGTTCAGGCGGTCGTCTGGGAAGGTTTGCCACTCCACCAGGACCGGCCGCTTGTTGATCAATGACAGGTCCGGCAGGCCCACGTAGGCCCACTCGGCAATCGTCCTGACGTCGATCAGAACCGCGTCCGCATCGCGTTTCAGCCTTGCCCACGTCTCGTCCACGGAAATGGACTCGATCGAGACATCACCACCCACGCTTGCTCTTACCCTCCACTCGCCGCATTAATTCTTTGCAGCAACGGCAACGTCCTGCCTGAAAAACGAAGAATAAACTTCGCTTACCCAAGATTACCGATACAGAACGCCGATTACCGCACATCTCGCCGCATGTTCTGAGCTACGAATACTTGGCCTGCACTCAGAACCGCCGGCTTCACTTGTTGGGCGGGTACTGGACAACATCTCCCGCCGCCCAAGTTTGTAAAACCAAAAAGACGGGCCGGTCAATCGCCCTGGCGCGAGCCCCAACCCAGTCCGGCGTCGGTGGATAACTCCGATACGCCGTCGAAAATGTGGGGAAAACGACTGGACTCATCAACCGGATTCGGCGCAACGGGTCGCGTTGCCATCAACACTAAATAAACGTCGTTTATATGTCAAAAGCACTTTGGAATAGGGAGACTCAGGTTGACGTGCATGTCTCTTCGCTTGTGCGCGTTCGCCTGCAATATCTTGAGTGCATTGGAAATTTGGCAGGGCGACCCCGACTCCGTCGATGCGCTTATTGATGTTTTTTAGCCACACAGCGGATCAGGGCCCAAAATGTGATCGGGCCCAAGTCAGGACATCGCTTTGACGCGGGACGCGAGGCGGGAAACTTTGCGTGCGGCGGATTTTTTGTGGACGACACCCTTCTGGGAGGCGCGCATCAGAATCGGTTCGGCGGCGGCCAGCGCTGCCTTGGCGGCGGCCTTGTCACCCGAGGACACGGCCTCTTCGACCTTGCGCACGGACAGTCTCATGCGCGAAGTCCGCGATTTATTGACTTCAGTGCGACGTACGGCTTGGCGCGCGGCTTTCCGGGCCGACGTGGTATTGGCCATAAAAACGGTACTCCTGGGTGCGAATCGGGGCGGCCTGGGTGCGCGCGCCCCGCGTGAAAGTTGGCGCTCTCATAGACCGTAGCGGCCAAGAGGGTCAACAACGACCGTCTACGTATGCTTGAAGGCCGGCTTGCGCTTCTCCACGAAGGCCGCCATGCCTTCCTTTTGATCGGCCAGGGCGAACTGGGAATGGAACACCCGCCGCTCGAAGCGAATGCCCTCGGCCAGGGAGGTTTCGTAGGCCCGGTTGATGGTTTCCTTGGTCATCATGGCCACGGGTAGGGACATGCCGGCAATGGCGTCTGCCGTCTTCATGGCCTCATCCATCAGGGAGGCTGCCGGCACGACGCGGGCGACGAGATTGGCGCGCTCGGCCTCGGCGGCATCCATCATGCGTCCGGTGAGGCACATTTCCATGGCCTTGGCCTTGCCGACCTGGCGGATCAGGCGCCTGGGTGCCGCCGGAGCCCGGCATGACGCCCAGCTTGATCTCGGGCTGGCCGAACTTGGCCGTGTCCGCCGCGATGACGATGTCGCACATCATGGCGAGTTCGCAACCGCCACCGAGCGCAAATCCGGCGACGGCGGCAACTACAGGCTTGCGGGCGCGCGCCACGCGATCCCACTTGGAGATGAAATCCTCCTTGAACGCCGACATGTAGGTCTT
This sequence comes from Hyphomicrobiales bacterium, assembly GCA_012032065.1. Classification (GTDB taxonomy): domain Bacteria; phylum Pseudomonadota; class Alphaproteobacteria; order Rhizobiales; family Aestuariivirgaceae; genus Aestuariivirga. The sequence goes on along the minus strand of JAAURV010000362.1, from coordinate 717 downwards.
GGCCTGCATCTCTTTGATGTCGGCACCGGCGGCGAAGGCCTTGTCGCTGCCGGTAACGAGGATGCAGCCGATGCCCTCGTCGTCCTCGAAGGCATCGAACGCCTTCGACATCTCGTCGATGAGCTGCGCGTTGAGGGCGTTGAGCGCCGCGGGACGGTTCAGCCTGACGATGCCGACGCGGCCTTTTGGTTTCGACGAGGATGGTTTCATAGGCCATGTGCAAATGCTCCATTGATGCAAGTGATCAGCGCTGGCAGGCGGGGCAATGGAAAGTCGAGCGGCCGCCCTGCGTCTTGCGGCGCACCGTGCCCCGGCAGCCCGGTCTTGCGCAAGGCTCGCCTTCGCGGCCGTAGACGGCGAATTCCTTCTGGAAGCTGCCGAGGTCGCCGTTGGCCTGCTTGTAGTCGCGCAGCGTCGAGCCGCCGGCGCGGATGGCATCGGCGAGCACGGCTTTGATCTCGGCCATCAGGCGCTCCGCCGCTGGCGTCGGCTTCCCGCTCCTGGTGGCAGCCGCGATGCGGGCTTCCACGGGTTCAGTCCGGCGCGAAACAGCGCTTCGCACGCATAGATGTTGCCGAGGCCGGCGATGATGCGCTGGTCCATCAGGAACGCCTTGAGGTCCACCTTCTTGCCGAGCGCGCGCCGCGCGACGTAGGTCGCGTTCAACGCCTCGCTCAGCGGCTCCACGCCGAGGCCGCGGAAGAACACATCCTGCTC
>JAAURV010000361.1 GCA_012032065.1 Hyphomicrobiales bacterium | reverse complement strand
TGGTGAAGAACGGCACGGGACGGCGCGCGATCTTGGTTTCGCGCCGCAAGGCGGCAAGACCGGAACGAACCAGAGTTATCGCGATGCCTGGTACATCGGCTTCACCGCGCACAACGTGACTGGCGTATGGGTTGGCAACGACGACTTCACGCCGATGAACGATGTGACCGGCGGCCTGATCCCCGCGCCGATCTGGAAAAACATTATGATGGTTGCGGAGCAAGGCCTGACGCCTACGAGCCTCGCCGGCATTCCGCTCGACGGCACTTATACGCAGGTTGCCTCGCTGGAGGCTCCCGAACTCAAACCGACGGCGGACGAGAAGAGCGAAACGCAGGCTTCCGACACCGCTCCTCCTTCCCAGGACGGGGGCGTGACTACGGTGTTGAACGACATGTTCAATCTATTCGAGAAGCCGGAAAAGGCGAAACGCGCCGTCACAGTCGAGAAGAGGAAAGCCAGAAAGCGCAACGTCGTGGTTTCGCGGCGCAAGGTGAGCAGGCCCAAGCGGTATGCCGAGATCGATACGGGCGGAGAAGTGTTCGTGGTGAGGCAGCGGAGGCAGACCTTCGAGCTTCCGCGCGCCAACATCTCGCGGCGCGACGAGAGAAATTTCATCGAGAAGATCTTCGGCCCCAATGTGAAGAAGAAGCGGCAGCGCAAGAGCAGCAAGCCGTTCTTCAGCTTCTGACGGCCAGATGAAATCCACCCGGAACGGGTTTCTGTTCTTGTTGGGCGGCGCTATCGCGGGTGCGGTGAGTGCCACGCTCGCCATCGACATCGCAGGCTCGGCTCCCGCCGCTGGAGGGAGCGCCTGGCGCGTGTGGGAGCGGACCTCCGCGACGACGCTGATCCATACGCGCTCGCCCATTTTCTGCTGCAGGGCAATCTGCCGCCGCCAGCGCCGCTTGTCGCGCAGTACTACCGCTCGCGAGACGATGAGGGCGAACGGCTGTCGACCAACTGCACCTATGAGTTGGCGGGGCCTTCGCCAGACGCGCGCTGGTGGGGCCTCGCGGCGGGAGCGGACGGACTGAGCGGCCAGGTGACTTCGGCGCAAACTGTTGTCGATCCGAGCGGACGGCTGCGGATCAGGCTGTCGCGGTACCCGCAAGCCGAAAACTGGCTCGAACTTCCCGATGCCGGATCGTTCGAACTGAAACTCACCGTGGCGGGATCGGGCACCGGCGATCCGCCAGCGCCACGTTTCTCCATGTCGCGGATCGAGTGCTGAGCGATGCCGCGACTCTATTGGCTCGCAGCTTCGCTTCTCGTCGCCATCACGGTGCATGTGTTCTACGTGCTGTTCGTGCCGGCGATGGCGCTGGAGCGGCAGATCGAGCGCGTGCTGACGGCGCCCGAGGCTGGAAAGTTCACCGTGCTCGAAGCCGGCGCGCAGGCGGCGCTGTTTCCGGCGTTTCCGGCGACCAGCGTGTTCGGCATCTGCCAGTTCGATGTGGCGGAGAAGGATGTCGTCGTCAACGCCGATTTGCCCGGAGGCTTCTGGACGCTTTCGATCTATACGCAGACGGGGAAGACTCTTTACGTGCTGAACGACCGGCAGTCGGGCACGAATACTTTCAGCGTGAGGCTTACGAAGGCAAGTTCGTTGCTCGATGCCTTCCGCGAGACGGCGGACAACGATATCGAAACGGCGGGCTGGAAGGTCGAAACCAGCGTGCCGGAAGGATTGGCCGTGTTCTGGTTGCAGCCGCAGGACATGCTGCACAGGCCGCGCGTCGCCGAGGCCCTGGCGCGCACCACATGCGCGCCGGCGAAAAGCTGATCAGGCGTTGTCGACCAGATCTTCGAGAGCGGCGTTCACCGCGCGGCTATTGCGGCGCTTCCTCGGGCTTGCGACGCGATCAGAGATGTTGAACTCGCGGCGTTCGATCCGCACGCCAGGAAAAATCACGATCTCGGCGTTGCCATTGGTAACATGGTGCCTCGCCGGCGCCGCCCGAAACCTTGGAAACTCAATAACGACACTCATCTTGCAGCCCTTTCGCCCCGGCCCCTCTATTCAGAGCCTGCCAGTTTCGAATTAAGAAGCGCGATGGTTAACATTGGCCTAAGCGGATGGGCGGCGCTGTGATGAATCTCACGTTTTGTGGAATTGTTGCAAATTGCCGGTAAATTTCCTGCAAGCCGTTGAATGGGTGCTGGAATTGAAAGGTTCTTTCGAGTTTGGCGGCTGCGGCAGAGAGTTCGGCTACGAGATCGGAGATTGTCTCGGGGACATCCTGCAATCGCGCCGGTTCGATGCTCTGGGGTGACTCAAGCATGGAATTGGCCGATCATTACGAACTCGCCGAGATCCCCGCCATGCCTTTGCGGTCCTCGATTTCGATCCCCCAGCAGTCGGGGTCGGCTTTGCGGCGGCGGGCGAAAACCGTGAGCGCTTGGCTTTCAGCAATCGGCCCTTTCACTTCCTCGATCCAGCGGCGTTCGCCTTTGCCGTCGAAGGCGGGGCCGGGGGCGGGGCCAAAGAGATGGCAGGTGCCGTCGAGATGATTGACGATCACGAAAAGTGCCCCTGCTTCGGCGGCGCCTTTCGCGATGACTGCTCCATAGAGACCTTCAGCGGCGCAGCGGCGCATGAAGGCTTGAACCCAGATTTCGGTTTTGACGGACACGTGGCGCTCTCCCGCGCGCGACGTTACCGCACCGGCGCGGACGTGTCGCCGCTGACTTGGCTCAGTTCTTCGATGAGGGCTTCGGAGATGCGCCCGCTTTCAGGGAGTTGACGGTCTTTCTCGAAGGCGAGGATGGCGCTTTCGGTGGTGGCCGACATTTCGCCCGTTACTTCGCCTGGTTCGTAGCCGAGTTCGGCGAGACCTGTTTGAACCAAACGAATGGTTCGCGCCTCCGGGCCCGCTGCCGGAGGCGTTCCGGTGGTGCCGGTGAATTCCGAGGCGCGGGCGATTTCCATGGTGAAGCGAATCTGTTCCGCCAGTTCGGTGCTGGCGAGGCCTGTCACGTCCAACCCGGCGCTTGCTTGATAGGACTCGATTGCGGCGCGCGTGCGCTTGCCGGCGACGCCATCGATGTCGCCTTCGTAGAGACCCGCGGATTGCAATTGCCTTTGGACTGCTTCGACTTCGGGATCGTAGCGGACGGTCACCGCGCCGGTTGCGGGTTGGCCCGCGATCACATCGATCCGCGCGCTGGCTTTGCCTGCCGTGGCGGCCAT
>JAAURV010000360.1 GCA_012032065.1 Hyphomicrobiales bacterium | reverse complement strand
GGCCCTGCTGGCTGGCCGTCTGGCGCGCGATCGAGGGGCCCGCCGCCTCCGACGGAACCGAAGCGGATGGGCTTTCCATCCTCGTCCTTGGTCTCCATCAGGAGTTCGCATTCGAAGACCGGACCGGTGTAATATTCGAGACCGCGGATTACTGATGGATCATAGACAACACAATCCGAGTAGCCAGCCTCGTGAACAAGGTGGAGCAATTGAACAAGCTCCCTATGCCCATCAAACGTGGGGACGTTCGTATCGAAATCCGCACCAAGTCTATAAAGAACGGATCGCCAATAACCCAAAGCCCGGTCAGAAGTCCGACCAACGTGACTTGCTGCTGCTTCAGAGTCTGCGTTGAGTTCGCCGACAATGTACTGCGTGGTGTCAGCCGTCGCTCCTGCTATGGCCACCGTGCCCGGAGTATAGTGGAAAAGCGGCTCGATCTTGTTGATTGTATCGTCAGATAAACCCGCACCGGGTGTGAAATCTCCGCTGATATCTTTTCGACCGGGACCGAGTAGCAATTTGATGTCGGCCTCCGAGAACCTGTCCATCTTGTCAAAAGTCCGCAACACGGAGAGTCGGGTCTGGGCATGCTCTTCACCAGCCAAGCCCATCAGAATCATCAAACCATCGATGAGCTTTCGGTTGTTCACTTTTAACCTGAATTTGTCTCTCGGAATCCCCAGCGCCTCCATTGTGTCCGCCGCCATCATGCACACTTCGGCATCCGCTGCAGGCGATGCGCTCCCCACCGTATCGGCGTCGAATTGCATGAACTGGCGATAGCGCCCGGGCCCCGGCTTTTCGTTGCGGAACACCCAGCCCTGCCGGTAGCTGCGGTAAGGAGTCGGAAGCGATTGCTGGTTCTCGGCCACGTAGCGCGCCAGGGGTGCTGTCAGGTCGTAGCGCAGCGACAGCCACTGCTCGTCGTCGTCCTGAAACGAAAACACCCCGGCATTGGGCCGGTCCTGGTCGGGAAGAAACTTGCCCAGCGCGTCGGTGTATTCGACGAAGGGCTGCTCCACCGGCTCGAAACCATAGGATTCGTAAACCTGCTGAATGGTTGCAAGCATACGCCGGAGGCCCCGGATTTCATCGGGCCCGACATCGCGGAATCCCTTGGCCACGCGGGCTTTGGGGCGTACAGGTTTTTCAGTCATCAGAAGTCAGTGGTCAGAGGTCAAGAATCGAGGCTGCATAGACGGTCTCTTGACCTCTGACTACTGACTTCTGACCCCTGATTATCTGTCCCGCACCACCACCTGGTTCTGTTCGCCCAAGCCATCGATGCCGATCCGCATCCTGTCGCCGGGCTTGAGGAAGCGCTGCGGCTTCATGCCCATGCCGACGCCGGGGGGCGTTCCGGTGGTGATGATGTCGCCCGGATGGAGCGTGAAGAACTGCGAGAGATAAGCCACGATGTGCGCCACGCCATAAACCATGGTCGCGGTCGAACCGTCCTGAACCCGCTTGCCGTTGAGCTCGAGCCAGAGATGAAGCTTCTGCGGATCCTTCACTTCATCGGTGGTCACAAGCCATGGCCCAACCGGCCCGAAGGTGTCGTAGGATTTTCCCTTGGTCCATTGTCCGGCGCGCTCCGCCTGGAATTCGCGCTCGGAGAGATCGTTGATGGTGCAATAGCCCGCCACATGGGCGAGCGCGTCCTTCTTGGCGATGTTCTTGGCGCGCGTGCCGATGATGACGCCAAGCTCCACTTCCCAGTCCGACTTTTTCGACTTGGGCGGAATGGTCACATCGTCGTTAGGTCCCGAAAGACAGCTCACCTGCTTGGTGAAAACGACGGGTTCCGGCGGCACCTGCAAACCGGACTCGGCGGCGTGGTCGGAATAGTTGAGGCCGATGGCGATGAACTTCTGCGGATTGGCGATGCAGGAGCCGATGCGGGGAGAACCTTTCACCAGCGGCAGGGATTCCGGCTTGATCTTGCGGAGCCGGGCGAGGCCCTTGGGCGAGATCGTCTCGCCGCCGATATCGGCGACGTGGCGCGAGAGATCGCGAATCTTTCCGTCCTTGTCGAGAAGGCCCGGTTTTTCCTTGCCCTTTGGCCCGTAACGCAGAAGTTTCATGTGTCGCTCCCCTTATGCGCCGAGAGATGCCAGCGCGGTTGATAGCCCTTGGCCAAAATGGCGACGATCAAGGGCGGAGTCAAAACCTTCGCCTGCATGGAAGAGTTGCGCGGGATGGCGTTCGCATAACCCGCGAAGGACCAGCGCAGTAGACGAGCGCCCTTTACCGCATACGGCTCGCCATCGATCTCCACCATCGCGCCATCGGGCAACTCACCCAAACCACGTCCGTCATTCTGGCGAAAGCCAGAATCCATAGCTCCGTCGCCCGACTTTGGAGAGCTCCCTATGGCTCCCGGCGTTGGCCAGGATGACGGCCCTACGCGTTGCTGGTGAAGCTCCCGATCAAACGCATCCGTTTCCATCCCCGCCAGTTCCATGAACCGCTTCGCCTCCGCACGCCTGCAGAAAAAACATGGGCGATGCCCGGCCGCCAACGCCGTCACCTCATCGAGGAAGAACAGCGACGTGTAGCCCTTCCCCATCGCCTCGTGATGCATGCCTTTGTAGTGAAGCTCGCAGGCGATCCAGTGATGTGTGGCCCACCGCCTTTTTCCGAGCGTCCTGTCGCCGCGATGAAATTTTCCACCGCGGTTCCCAAGCATCGTACCGCGCTCGGGAACCGCGAATAATTCACCGCTTGGATGAACGCGGTTTTGCAGCGGCACGGGCGGGCTCGGGTATCGCAAACGATGGCGGCGGCATCAGCAGATTATGCCGCCCCACCTTGCGGATGTCAGTTTCACCGCAGAGCGCCATCGTCGTGTCGAGTTCGCTGCGAATGATCTCCAGCGCGCGGGTAACGCCCGCCTCGCCGGCAGCGCCCAGGCCATAAACGAAAGCGCGGCCTATGAAAGTTCCCTTGGCGCCCATCGCCATCGCCTTCATCACATCCATGCCGGTGCGGATGCCGCTGTCGAAATAAAACGTCGGTACTTCCTCCCACCGCATCGACGATGGGCCCCAGCATGTCGATTGTTGCAGGCGCCCCATCGAGCTGGCGCCCCCCATGGTTCGAGACGATTATGCCGTCGCTTCCGAGCTTTGCGGCGATCTTTTGCATCCTCTACATCATTTATGCCCTTGAGCAGAAGCTTGCCGCCCCATTCCTTTGCG